>NZ_JAJALG010000014.1:0-94902 GCF_020515205.1 Alteromonas sp. McT4-15 | reverse complement strand
GGATGAACCTTTCAGGCAGCAATTGTTTAGCATTTATACTGCGTCTGCGCACACTTATGTAGATGGCTACACGACGTGTGCACTTCCTTGTCTAAATGCTAAACACTTTGCTGCAAAAATGTACGGCAAAGGTCAACACGCTCTAGTAAAATTCAGTAAGCAAGTTGTAATTTTGTGTTAGGTGGACAAAAAATGCGCATGTGCTAACTTAAAGTTGAATGCACTAGCCATAGTGGCTGGTGCAAGACAAGGAGTCATATATGCAACGTTTAGTTCACAAGCCACGTTACTCTGCGTTTTTTGCAACAATTCTCACTGTTTTTACCGCTACTACGATTAATGCCACACCGTCGTCAAGCACCCAATTCGCTCAATATACCTCTAGCAGTAATGTTGAAATACAGTATCCTGATGTCGATGCGGTCCTCGACATTTCTGTCATAGAAATGGGCGCATCTAATCGGGAACTTGCTGAGCGCCCGCTGGGCAGCACAGGAACCCGTCTTAAAAAACGAGTAAACAGGTTAACAGCATTAGAAAGTAATCGTGTTTATTTTGAAAACTTTAACAAACAGAATTATCGAAAACATCTCGATGATGTAACCGCAAGCTTAGCTGAATTGGCTGATAAAGCACCTCTTAAATTGTTCAACAAAAATGAGCAACTGGCGTATTGGCTCAATTTGTACAATATGACGCTATTAAGAGAGATGGCGTACAACCAGTCTGATGAAAACATCAAATACGAATTTGCCAATGAAAGGAACTCTGACTTTTTCAATCGAGATGTGCTTACTATTGAGGGGCAAGCGCTGAGTCTTAACGACATTAAGTACGATATCGTTCTTAATAATTTCAAAGGTAATGAGAACGTTATTTATGGCTTTTTTACCGGCGTTATCGGTGGACCCAGCTTGCAGTCTAAGGCATTTACTGGGAAGAACGTGTTAGGCCAACTTAAGTCTATAGGCCGAGAGTTTGTTAATTCAAACAGAGGCACCTATTACAATGGCAGAGTGTCAGCGCTTTATGCACGCTATTCCGACTTTTTTGATGGCGAAAATAAACCAGCATCAATTCAAGCTCACATTCTCAAATATGTTGAGGACGATATGCGAGAAAGTATTGAGCAAGCTGCGCCCTCTGAACTAAACATGGATATTGTGGACTTTTCAAAAGCGGCAATTATTGACGACAGAGTTTACGCTGCGGGCCTATCTTATAATAGAGCTGCACTAATGGCGACACATCCAGTGTTAACAACCGGATTCGACAACCTTCGATTCTCGTTAGATGATATCCAGGTATTGAGGGAAATTAATCGCAAATATAATACTGCCAGAAGTGCAGTTACGGTTAATGACCTGTCAGAGAGTGAAGCATCGTCTACAAATAAATAACGGTTTATATGAAAGGTAGGAACGGTCTCGTTTCTGCCTTTTTTAATTTCAACAACGACTTACGTGAGACGTTAGCCTGCTTTTTCATATACTGAAAAAATTCTCTTTGAAAGTTTGATTGAATTTCCGACAACTGGTAAAAAGGTATCGTGATTATACTAAAGTGTAATGCTCACTTGGCTTATTCTTGATGTGATGTATGCGCGTGTTACGTACAAAGTATGAGTTACCAATAAACTATGAATAGCGCTCAAGGTTGGGCAATACATAAACAAAAAATAAGCAAAACAACCGAAGTTGATGGGAAATAGGGAATTAATTATGTCGAAACTGACTACGTTGACCTTTGTCGCGGCAATGACAGTGTTGCCAATGACTAAAACACTTGCCGCTGAATCGCTAAGCGAGACCTTTGCAGCTTCAACGCAAAGTAGCGAACTTGAAATTGGCTATACCGATCTTGACGACTTTTTAGCACTTACTGTGCTAGATGTTGGTCGCTCGAATCGAGAGAAAGCGCCGCGCCCTTCGGGTAATACAGGTACCCGAATGAAAAAACGCATAAATAGACTGACGGCATTAGAAGGTAACCGTGTTTATTTCGATAATTTTGATAACGCAAAATATGTAGAAGCCTTGTATGCCATTCAAGAGAGCCTTGAGGCATTACCGCAAGAAGTTTCGCTTAGCCAATTTAACAGCAATGAACAACTGGCCTATTGGTTGAACCTTTATAATTTCACTTTGCTTAAAGAGATAGCACAAGACTACCCGAAAGTTGATATTGGTAAAGAGTTCTCAAAAGAGAAAAAATCTGACTTCTTTAATGACGAAGTCCTCAACATCGAAGGTAAATCGCTCAGTTTGAACGATATTAAATACGACATTGTGTTGAACAAATACAAAGGCCGTGAAGAAGTGATTTATGGGTTCTTTGGCGGGGTTATTGGCGCACCGAGCATACAAACGCATGCATTTAGAGGTAAAGATATTTGGCGCCAGTTAGAAAAAGCAGCCGCAGACTTTGTTAATTCTAACAGAGGTACCTACTATGAAGGACGCATATCGGTACTTTATGATAGATATAGCGATTTCTTTGACGGTAATCAGGAAGCAGTTAAAGACCATTTATTGTCTTATCTTGACGACGAGGTTTATTCTGATATCGCCAATACGCCTGCTGAAGATTTAGATATGGATATTAAAGACTTTTCTGCGGCCACTATTGGTGATGATAGAGTGTACGCTGCAGGTGTTTCTTTTAACAATGCCGCACTTATCGATTCTGCGAGAGTAGAGCAAAGAGGTGGTGATATTGCAGGTCCAATTGCTACACAAAATTTCGTGGCTGAAGGTATGATCTCTAAAGCGAAATTGAATGTGAGATTCACCGCTGACGAACTTGAACTGCTACAGGGTATTAATAAACAATATCAAGTGACAAATGGTCAAGTAACAATAAAAGACCTTAAAGAGAAAGAAGCCACTGGAAAAGAATCAAAAGACGAGAATTAAGCGAAGTTAAGCGTAAGTTAATAGTCTTTCCATTTTCACTAAAAGGGGCGTGTATCGCCTCTTTTTTGTCTGCTTTTTAAGCAGACTTTTCTTTTTTCACTCGATTCAGTATTAGCCCACTAAATTCTCTAGAATCACTCATTACGCCCACTGAGTTGTATGATTTTTGTACGCTTATCGCTAAATTTTCATGTTTTTATCTGTTTTGTAACTTTCTTGTTACATATTGCGGAAATTAAATGAAAAAAAATTGAACTTTTACAGAACTGTGTGACTGATCGCAGTTGACCCCCCCTCAGTGATATGGTTATTATCGTTAATGAGGATTAGTCCTTACTTATAACAAGTCGTAATAAAACGAACGATTAAAAACACACTAAGAGTTATTAGTGGTCCAGGGAGACAATACATGTTTACAAACTCTAGATTGGCTAAGTCAGTTAAGCTGGCTTGTGCCTTCGGCGCACTTTCTGCGTCTATGACTGCGACTTCAGTTGTTGCTCAAGAAGACGAGCAGGTAGCTGATGAAGCAGTAGAGAAAATCTCTGTAACAGGTTCACGTATTAAACGTGCTTCTTTAGAATCAAACAGCCCTGTTGTATCAATCGATGCTTCAGTAATCGAGTCAACTGGTTTCTCTCGTATCGAAGACGTGATGAACACGTTGCCACAAATCGAAGCAGCGCAAACCGCTTTCCAAGCTAACGGTGCTTCAGGTGTGGCTAACCTTGACCTTCGTGGTCTTGGTCCAAACCGTACACTTGTGCTAGTAAACGGTCGTCGTCTTCAGCCAGGTGGTGTATACAGCCAAGCGTCTGACGTTAACCAAATTCCAGCAGCACTTGTTAAGCGCGTAGACGTTCTAACTGGTGGTGCATCTACTACATACGGTGCTGACGCGGTAGCGGGTGTTGTTAACTTCATCATGGATACTGATTTCACTGGTTTTGAAATCACTGCTACAGCTGCAGGTTACCAGCACGACAACGACAACGAATTCATCCAAGGTCTAATGGATGATCGTGGTTTCGATTACCCAGAAGGTTCTAATGGTATTGGCGGTGAGTCTTACGATATCTCTGTTACTGCTGGTGGCGACTTCGCAGGTGATAAAGGTCACGCGACAGTTTACGGTACATGGCGTCGTAACAACGAAATGCTTCAAGGCGAGCGTGATTACTCATCATGTGCATTAAACGCAGCAGGTACATCATGTGGTGGTTCATCTACTGCAGTACTACCTAACTCTTTCTTCTACCCAATTGTAGACGGTGCACCTGACTACGGTAATGAGTTGTTCTGGAGCTTGAACGAAGACGGTAGTTTCTCTCCGTACGATGGTACAAACCTGTACAACTACGCGCCAATTAACCACTTCATGCGTCCAAACGAGCGTTTCACTATTGGTGCATTTGTTGATTACTACATCAACGACGACACGCGCGTATACGTAGAAACTAACTTCATGAACGACAGAACAGCAGGTCAAATCGCTGAGTCTGGTACGTTCTATGGTGCAGAGTACCTATTCGATTACAACAACCCAATTCTTTCTGACGCGCAAAAAGCGCAAATTCAGGCAGCATTTGGCCAAACTGATGCAGACCAATTCGTAGCTTACATCGGTAAGCGTAACGTTGAAGGTGGTCCTCGTGCCGATAACCTAGAGCACAACTCTTTCCGTATGGTTACTGGTGTTGAAGGTGTGATTAACGATATGTGGTCTTACGACGTAAGCTACATGTATTCACAAACTAGCTCGTCTTCTGCATACATCAACGATTTGTTCCTACCTTCAATTTCTCCTCGTGTAGGTGAAGTAGGTACAGAATGTACTGGCGATTGCTTGTTGTACCAAGTATACACGCCATACGGTGTAACACCTGAAATGGCTGGCCAGCTTTCTGGTACTGCTGTTCTTACTGGTAACACGTCACTAATCATCTATAACGGTTTCGTTACTGGTGAATTCGACTTCTCTCTACCAGGTGCCGATACACCAGTTGCGGCAGTATTTGGTCTAGAGCGTCGTGAAACTGACTTCGAGCGTGTTTCTGATACGGTATACCAAGAAGGTTCACTAGTAGGTCAAGGTGGTCCAACTGAAAGCCTAGTAGGTTCATTCGACGTAAACGAAGTATTTACAGAAATTAGCGTACCAGTGATTGAAGATGCGCCAGGTGTTGAAAACCTAACAGTTGACCTAGCACTACGTATTTCTGATTACACAACGTCTGGTAATGCAACTACTTATAAAGTAGCGGCTGACTGGGCTATCACTGAAGATTACAAATTCCGTGCAAGCTTCAACCGCGCTATCCGTGCGCCAAACATCAGTGAACTATTCGCTGGTCAGAGCATCGGCCTATGGGGTGGTGTAGACGGTTGTGCTAACGGTTCTGGTGAAGACGGCGGCGTGCTTTACTCTGAAGCACAGTGTGCTGCTACTGGCGTAACTGCTGCTCAGTACGGTTCAATCACAGCTAACCCTGCTAACCAGTACAACCAGTTCTCTGGTGGTAACCCGAACCTAGACCCAGAAGAAGCTGATACGTTCACATTCGGTTTTGTTGCATCTCCGTTTGAAGACTTCGACTTCGCGATCGACTACTGGAAGATCGACATGGAAGAAGTTATCGGTACAGTTGGTGCACAAACAATTCTTCAATTGTGTGCAACTCGTGGCGAATTCTGTGACAACGTAAACCGTAGTGCAGCTGGTAGCTTGTGGATCAGTCAAGATGCGTTCATCACTAACCTTTCTGACAACGTAGGTGGTCGTAAGTGGGCTGGTGTTGACCTTGATATGGCTTACAGCATGGACCTAGCAGGCGGTACACTTCGTGCAAACCTAGTTGGTTCATACAACCTAGATAAGACGTATCAGCCACTACTATCTGATCCTTCTCTAGACTATGACTGTTCTGGCCTAGTAAGTGTTCAGTGTTTTGCACAGCCTAAGTGGCGTCATACTATGACTGCTAACTATGCGATGGACGATTGGACAGCAATCGCACGTTGGAGATACTACGGTGACGTAGACTTCGAAGGTGAAGGTGGTCTATCTTCATACTCGTTCTTCGACCTTTCTGGTAGCTACCAAATCAACGATTACCTAGCAGTATCTGCTGGTGTGAACAACATCCTTGATAAAGAGCCGCCAATGGTTGGTGGTTCACTAAGCACTAACGCTAACACAGTAGCGGGCTTCTACGACACTCTAGGTCGTTACCTGTTCACTAACGTTACGCTTTCTTTCTAATTTTTTAAAAATTAGTTAAAGCATCTAAAAAGCCAGCTGAAAAGCTGGCTTTTTTATGCCTGTCTTTTCCTTTTACGCATTAGCGTAAATATAAATGTGAAAGATAAACCCGGTTTTTTGAACCTAGCCGCGCTTAGACGCGCTTGATCGCGTTTGATGAAGAGAAATGAATTAACGATTAGCGCTTATTATTCATGGTGAATATTGCTAATGTATAAGTGAGGAACAACGCTAAAGCATCTTAGAAATAATAAAAAATAATGAATGACCTAAATCAAATAGGCCAGCTTCTTAAGGCGGGTCAATATCACGACGTACTCAAACTGTTAAACAAGGAATTTCCCTCGCATCTTCCCTCGAGTGAGTTAGTAAAAATTGCCAGCTTCTGCGAAGTGAATATTAACCAATTTGAAAAAGCCATTTCTCGACTTTCGCAGGCGCTTATTCGTTTTAAAGATGATGTTGGATTACTCATTAGTTTGAGTTTCGCGTACGCTAAAAGTGGCGATGTTGAAAATGCAAGTAAAACAGTTTCGCGACTTACACCACAAACTTTACTTAACGCTTCGCATGTTCATGAACTGCTTTTTTTATTGCGAGAATTTACATTGCGACGCTATGCGGTAAAAAGTGTAGTAAGTGCTATTTATAGCAATAGTCAACAGAGTTACGGTAATGACGAAAAGGTACTTAGTCAGTTACTGCATAGTGCAAAACAAGCTCAGTTATGGGAAACAGCGTTAACCATTTCAAATAAGCTCTATCAACGCTTAAAAAAAGATACTTTCATTATTGAGCAAGCGATTGCACTTCGCTTTTTAAATCGCCCCTCAGATGCTATAGCGTTACTTGAGAAATTGACCTCATCACTAAACCATTTTGCCGTGTTTCATAATCTGGCCAATGTGTATTCAGATATTGGCGAACTGCAAAAAGCACTCGTGTACTACGAAAAGGCCATACGACTCAATCCAGACTATGTAGAATCACTGGTTAATCATGCAAAGGTGTCGTTTGAGTTAGGCAATACAACAACGTGGCTGAATTTATTTGAGAAAATAATAAAACAAAAGGCACACTCTGTTGCGCATTGTATTGCTTATATTAATTTATTAATTGAAGGAAAGGACTATCCAAAAGCCATTACCACCATAGAGCAGTTGGCAGATGAAAATAACCAACCTATTTATGCGTTATTAAAGGCAAAGGCGCTACGATTAGACAATAAACCAGATGAAGCGTTAGCGGTGCTTGAACCGTTTGCACAACGCAATATTGCAGAAGTTAACCTAGAGCTTTCTGAAATTGCATTAACGCTTAAAAACACAGCGTTAGCAGCGCAGCAGCTGGAAGCTGTTAAGAAAAACGCTCCACTTAATTTTTCGATGCAGCAAATCGTTAAGTCGAACACCTACATTGTAGACAGACTACTTGAGTTACCAATAGCGCCATCGCTACAACAAGCAGTGTGGCAAAGAACTGTGCGTGAGACTGAAGTACCAATGTCGGCTATTCGAGAACATTTGGAAACATTACACGGTGATTTGTCATCACCAGTTAATCAGTCGGTTCAAAGAGGGACGCAAACGCGAGGAAACTTATTTCCAACGAATAATAGCAACCTCAACGCGCTTGAGGCGTTTATTAAACACCAGATTGTCGATTTTATTAGTGAAAACGCGTCATATCTCAGCGTTGAAAATAACAACACGTTAACTGCAGATATGATTGAGTTCAGCGGTTCGTGGTCCGTATTAAACAAGTTTGATGGATATCACGTACCGCATTACCACTCAAATGGTCTGGTGAGTGGTGTTTTCTACGTGGACGTACCGAAAGACTTGAGCGAGCATGATGTAAGTGGTCACCTGCATTTAGGGAGAGTAGATAAAACACCATTCTACTTGATTGACCATTTCACAACGGTTAAGCCTGAAAATGGCAAACTGGTCCTATTTCCCTCACATGCGTGGCATGGTACTTTTCCTACCGAACGAGAAGGAAACCGTTTAACTATTGCGTTTGATGCTATTATTAGTTGAAAGCGCACCCACAGGGTTCACAGTTACAAGTGTTACAACTGTTAAATGTTGCGCTTTTGTTGAGGAATTGAATTAATCGATTAAGTATCAAACTGGAGTGACGTAATTAATTAACAATCTTATTTGTTGGTATATTAATCAATTGATTTAAAAACCACATGGTGTAAACAGCCTGTTACTTGACTCGTTATACCAATCCGTGTGAGTATACTACGTTCGTAGTACTGACGATTGACGTTAGTACTGCATTCCTGAAACAAAATTGTGAAAGTTTTATACGCCCCTTGCCCGAATATTTTCCTATCGGCGAGGATTCAAATAAGAAATTTGGTTGGGAACTATGTCCAAAATGAGCAAGAGAACTCTTATTGCTTCTACTGTTATGGGTGCATTCGCACTAACAGGTAGCGCAGTCTCTGCAGATACGCTAGAAGATCTTCATAAAGAAGAAGCGAAAATCCACGCGGCTGCAGCGAAATCTCAAGAAAAAATCAACACGTTGTTTGAACAATCTCAGGAACTACTTGTTGAGTATCGTCAAACAGTAGATGAGACAGAAAACCTTAAGATCTACAACGATTACATCGCTAGCCTTGTTGCAGACCAACAACGCGGTATCGATTCACTTCAGCGTCAAATCGACAGCATCGAAGAAACTAAGCAGGGCATCGTTCCTCTTATGTTCCGCATGATCGATAGCCTAGAGCAGTTCATCAAGCTTGACCGTCCAATTCACTTGGAAGAGCGTCTTGCGCGTGTAGAGCGTCTTCGTGACATCATGGCTAACTCAAACGTTACTGTTTCTGAACAGTTCCGTCAGGTGCTAGAAGCATACCTAGTTGAAGTTGAGTACGGTACGAAGATTAACTCTTACCAAGGTACAATCAACGACGCAGGTACAGAAGTAACTGTTGACTTCTTCAACCTAGGTCGTACAGCTCTTACTGCACTTTCACTAGATCAAACTCACGCATGGGTTTGGAATAATGAAACTCGCTCTTGGGAAAAACTAGGCGATGAGTACCTGTCTTCAGTAATCGAAGCAGTTAAAATGGCTAACGGTTCAATCCCAGCGGACCTAATTAAAATTCCAGTTAGCGCAGCGGAGTAATAGTTAATGAAACCAGTATTCAAAACTCTTTTAGCCGCGGTAGCAGTTGCGGTTACAGCAACCGGAGTACAAGCTCAGGAAGCAAAGAGCCTTAAAGATCTTCTTGATCAAGTACAGCAAAACCGTGTTTCTGAAGCACGTCTAGACAAGCAACGCGAAGCTGAATTCCAATCAGCACGCGCTGACAAACAAGCACTTCTTCGCAAAGCGCAAGCTGACCTTAAAGCTGAACAAGCGCGTGGCGATCGTCTACAGAAGCAATTCTCTGACAACGAAGTTACATTGAACGAAAAAGCAGCTGAGCTAGATCAAGCGACAGGTACGCTTGGTGAAATGTTCGGTGTTGTACGTCAAGCGTCTTCTGAAGCGTTTGGTCGTATCTCTACTTCAATCGTAAGTGCACAATTCCCTGGCCGTGGTGAATTCTTAGCTGCAATGTCTGAAGACTCTAAAGGTCTTCCAAACATTAAAGAACTAGAAGACCTATGGTTCGCACTTCAAAAAGAAATGACTGAAGGTGGTGAAGTAGTTAAGTTCACTACAGAAGTTGTAAATCTTGACGGTGGTTCATCACAACAAGAAGTACTACGTGTTGGTACGTTTAACCTTGTTGGTGAAGCAGGTTACCTAGCGTACGACGCTGAAGGTGAAATTGTTCAGCCTCTAGGTCGTCAACCAGATGGTCACTTCGTTGCGTCTACTCAAGACCTAATGGAAGCGACTTCAGGTTTCACTCCTTTCTTCGCTGACCCTTCTCAAGGTGCAATCCTTGGTCTATTGAAGCAGAAAGCGACAATGTCTGAGCGTTATCACGCAGGTGGCCCAGTAGGTTACACAATCACGCTAATGCTAGCGGTTGGTCTACTAATCGGTCTTTACAAAATGATTACGCTAACTATCGTTGGCGGCAAAATGCGTTCACAGCTTAAGAACGTAAGTAACCCTTCTGAAGGCAACCCACTAGGTCGCATTCTTAAGGTTTACCAAGAGAACAAAAATGCTGACGCTGAAAACCTTGAGCTTAAGCTTGATGAAGCTATCCTACGTGAACTTCCACGTATCGAAAGCGGTATCAACGTAATCAAGATCTTCGCAGCGATTGCTCCTCTACTAGGTCTACTTGGTACTGTACTTGGTATGATCGAGACATTCCAAACTATCACACTATTCGGTACTGGTGACCCACGTATGATGGCAGGAAGTATCTCAATGGCGCTTGTAACTACTGCTCAAGGTATTATCGCGGCTCTGCCTCTAATCCTTACTCACAGCATCGTAGCGTCTCGTAGCAAGTCAATCATCCACATTCTTGATGAGCAAACTGCGGGTATCGTAGCTGCTCACACAGAGTCGGAGAAGGCGTAATATGAATTACCTGATTGGATTATTTGAATCGGTCAGGGACTTTATCGCTACCGGCGGTGACGTACTTTACTTCGTTGCTGCCGCGCTCTTTCTCATGTGGGTATTAATGATTGAGCGTTACTGGTATTTAACCTCGGTCTTTCCAAAGGTGAAGAAAAACATCATCGCCAATTGGGATGCCCGAGCTGATACCACTTCATGGTATGCGCATAGAATCCGTGACGCGTGGATTTCTCAAGCGTCAGACGACCTAAACGCTAGAATGCTGATTATTAGAACCATTATTGCAATGTGTCCACTAATCGGGCTACTGGGAACAGTAACCGGTATGATCGGTGTTTTCGAGACTATGGCAACACAGGGCACCAGCAACGCTCGTCTTATGGCCGCTGGTATCTCTATGGCAACAATCCCGACGATGGCGGGAATGGTTGCTGCGCTATCTGGACTGTTCATCAGTTCACGTCTTGAAGCGAAAGTGAAGCTGGCAAGAGAAGGGCTAGTTGATAGCCTGCCACATCATTAGAGAGAGAGATTATGGCTCGAAAAGTCAGAACCGAGGAAGAAGATGCACAGATCGACATGACGCCCATGTTGGACATCGTGTTTATCATGCTTATCTTCTTTATCGTTACCACTGTTTTCGTTAAAGAAGCAGGGATTGAAGTTAACAAGCCAGATGCGAGCCAGGCGATTCTTCACAAAAATGCAAACATCTTTATCGCCGTAACGGAAGATGGAAATGTTTGGTTAGATAAACGTGAAGTAGCGCCGGACAGCGTAAGAGCGAATATTGAAAGACTGCTTACCGAGCAGCCTACTGACTACGTAATCATTCAAGCTGATGTAAAAGCGAAGCATGGTTTAGTAGTTGAGATTATGGATCAGGTTAAAGCCGCTGGCGTTAACCGAGTCTCGGTAGCGGCAAGGGGATAAGATGTTACGTATAATTGTATCTATATTTTTAGGTGCTGGTGTTGCATTCGCCCTGTTCGTTCTAATGGCAAAGTTGATTGAGAACTCATCTAGACCAGCAGACGAAGTTCCGCCTGCACCGGTGATCGATATTGTAATGCAGGAACCAGACGACCAGACGCAAACGCGTACTCGTGTTCCGCCTCCGCCTCCGCCGCCACCGCCTCAGCCTCCTAAAATGGAGCAAGTTGAGCCGGAAGCAGCAGAACCTGATGCAGATGGTTTTAGCCTAGCTATTCCTGCTGTAGATACAGGTGGTGTTGGTGTAAACATTGGTGGTGTTGGTGCAATGCAGCGCGATGGTGATGCTACACCTATCGTTCGTATCGACCCTAAATATCCGCCTGATGCAGCCCGTGACGGCCGTGAAGGTTGGGTAAGACTGTCATTCACTATCAACGAAGTTGGTGGTGTAGACGATATCGAAGTTATTGATGCTGAACCTAAGCGTATTTTCGACCGTGAAGCACGTCGTGCTTTGCGTAAATGGAAATATAAGCCTAAGATCGTAGATGGCAAGCCGGTTAAACAACCTGGCATGTTCGTACAGCTAGACTTTAAACTGGAGCAATAGATCATGATGAAACGTTCATTCAAAATGACTGCCGTTGCTTTAGTGCTTGGTGCAGGCGCGGTGCTTTCAGCACCCGTTGCACTGGCGCAGTCTTCGCCTGTTGTTTGTCCTGGATATCAAAAGGGTAAAACAACGCTTGTAGGCGAGCGTACCGGTAAAAAGGTTCAAAAAGCATTTGAGTTCTATAACGAAGACCAAGTTACCGAAGCACTAAACGTATTATATGAAATCGATCCTTCGGACGATTTCGATAAAGCTTACGTTAAACGCTTTATCGGTAACCTTTTGGCTTCTCAAGAAGGCCAAGGCTTAAAAGCGTATGGCTACCTTGCAGACTCAGTTCAGCCTAAAGTTCTTAATGACTTAGAACATTCTCAAACACTTAAGTTACTTGGTGACTTAAGCATGCAAGAGAATAAGTACACTGACGCGATTAAGTGGTACAACGAGTGGATGACATTCACTTGTAAAGAAGACGCTGATGTATATACGCGTTTGGCACAGGCTTACTATGAATCTAAGCAATTAGCGAAGATTGTAGAGCCAGCGGATAAAGCAATTGCTTTGTACGAAGAGCCAAACAAAAACCCGTATGTACTTAAGCTTACGTCGTACTACGAGCGTAAGATGTTCCCTGAGACGGTTGCAGTAGCAGAAGAACTTGTACGTAAATTTCCTGAAACACCTAACTGGTGGACTCAACTTGGTTTCTTCTACCTACTTGTAGAAGATTACAAGAAAGGTCTTTCAACGTTTGAACTTGCTTATATGCAAGATTACTTGAAAAAAGACAGTGAAATTAAAACGCTTGCACAGCTTTATCAAACTAACGGTATGCCTTATAAAGCAGCTAAACTGCTTGAAAAGCATATGAAAGAAGGTTTGCTTAAAGATGATGCAGATATGCTAGCGAATATTGCAAACGCATATCACCAGGCGAAGAACTACAAAACAGCTGCGAACATGTACGCACGTGCGGCAGCGAAAAGTTCTGACCCAGAGCATTACCGCAAGCAAGGTACACTATTGTTAGTGGCTGAAGACTACAAAGGCGCAATCAAAGCACTTGAAAATGCTCTTGAGCGCGGCGCTGAAGACCCAGAGAAGATTCACTTCACACTAATGGAAGCGAATTTCTATGCGGGTAACTTCAAGTCTGCTTACCGACATGTACAGGAAGCTAAGAAAGACCGCTCACTACGCCGCAATGCTGCTGCGTGGGAACCTTACATCAAGGAAAAAGCGAAGAACCGTGGTATTAGCATTTAATTCCGCGCATTAGCGAAAGAAAAGCCTCCTTATGGAGGCTTTTTTATTGCTTTCAATTTAGTGAAAAATACGGTGTGAGCAGCATTTTATCCACCGTAAAGCGTGTTGGTTCAACGCAGTGCAAGCCATAACTATTCAGTCGTCTAGGCTACATAAACAACAGCTTTATTTCTTCGCGCAGTATACGGGTAATGTCTTTAATGCCATTGGCGTTGAGTTGTCTCTTAAGTAGCGCTATGTTGAATTCATGACTACTTATTGCAGTGAGCACATCATTGTTATTTAAATAGCGTAAAGACCCTTTTTTCTTCTGGTTAATGGCATGACCAAAGAATGCGTTTTCGTTGTCTTTGAGTGCAGCCATGAGAAGTGTGAGTATTAGCCATACATCATCAAGAGTGCGGCTCCCAGCAATAAAATGCTGTAGTTTTTTCATTAATATAGCCTGAATCTCCTCGGGTACTGTTGCTATATCAATATTATCGTTTTGCCATTTAAATAAACTCAACAAGAGCTTTAGTGATTGTTTGGCCGCTTCAGTCATGGCACAAAAGGCTAACGCACTCGTTTCTCCGCTTGCTTTGTTCGGTTTTCTCCCTTTATCGACAATGCTAAAGCCACTGTTAGTCCAAAAACTATCTAGCGCAGTGGTGGTGCCGTACGATGTGGTAATTGCATCAACAGCGTGATGATTTGCGCGGCTTTTTATTTCGCTTAGTAAAAAAGAACCATACCCCTTGCCTTGCAACGCGGGTAATACGGCGATGCGGTTTATACGCCAGTAATTTGATGTAGCTAAGGTAGCATCTGCGGCCAACAAGGCCAGTCGTTGGGCGCTCAAGTGCCCCTTAGGTCTGCGCTCGCCAGTAGCAATGTGCTGAGCAAGTGGAGCAAGTGGTTCTCCACCTTCTACGTTAACAATAGCCGCTGCAATAACATTATTTGAGTGATTTAACGTGGCAAGATGAATATCAGGGCTATCAACTAGACGCATCAAATCATCTGGCGTGGTTTGATAGTGGGCTAATGTAAGCAATTGCATTACTTGGCTGAGCATGTCGTCGTTTAGTGACTTAACTTCGCTCAATGTAAAGGTGGTATCGCTCATATTAAAGCTGATTTGTTTACTGTACTCTTGTAGAGCGTGATTGCTCCCTGATTTTTCAAACAAACACGTGTCTAATATAAATTGTTCAATTGGATCTTCATCGTACCATCGCAGGGGGTTAGTCAGCCTAATATGCTTAGGCAAGGGGGCGTTGCCTTCCGTATCTGGGTCTTTTTCTTCTGAGCCTTTTCCTTCAGAGTCTTCTGCTTTAGAGGAAAGCAGTGTAGGCAATAGTTTTTGTACAAACCCGTTACCACTGCCTTCATAGCCTTGCAACGTAGTGCTTAAAATCCAATTTTGATGAGAGTCGATAATGGTTTTGAGTAAGGGGAGGGGAAAAGAGGCGGCTTCATCAACAATGATAAAGTCAGTATGCTGTGACAATTGAGTTGTAAGTTGTTCGTTATCAGGAGCGACCCATTTAAGTTCACCTTTGTTATAGTGAATGTGATGATTGCCAATATGCGCCACACCAAGTTGCTTAGTCGCGAATTTAAATATTTGGACGACGTTATCGGATAAGCTACTGGTAAGTAATATACGTTTTCCTTGGCGCACCAATTCACTGGCAACAAGCCCAAGTAGCGACGACTTTCCCCTACCGCGTGGTGCTGTAACAAGAGCACGACAAGGTTCTGTTTGGTCAAATGTGGTTAATTCATTAAATCCACGCGCTTGCTCATAAGATGCAAAGACCTGCTTATCGTAGTTACAGTTTTCTAGTGCGGGTATGAGAGGCTGGCGCAGTGTCGGAAGATGTAACTGTGAATCGCTATAAATTGCTACATCAGCATTACTTTTTAGTTTTTCCACCATGCGCGCTATATAGGTACTGTAACTTAGCGTATAGCCGTGGGATAAAGAGGACGTTTTAACTTTGCTAGGCCATTGCGTTAGGTCGGGGCAAATCAGAACAAGGCAACCACCGTGTTTAATGGTGCCCGCTACTGCCATCATATCTCCAGCGGAAAACGATGTTTGGCAATCAAAAAATGCAATATCACACTCAGTGCCAAGCACATGCTTTCGGGTCTTGCTATCGCCAAATCGCGAAATGGTTATTGATTGGGGGGCTGATGCAATTAATGCATTGCAAGACGTATCGCAAAATGGCTCTGTACCGCTTATCACGAGAACACGCCTGTGATAACGAGGCGTAGTGCCGTGAGCGTGTTCGAGAAAAGGAGTAAATAACCAATCGGCTAATTGTTGTAACGCCATGAAAGTGTTTTTTCGGTATAATTAAGTGACTATAGTAGCGATTTATTAAGAGGAATTCGAATGCGCTTTCTTTCTCGGCGATTAGTTATGCCAAATGATCTCAATTATGCCAACTCCTTATTTGGTGGCCGCGCGTTGGAATGGATTGACGAAGAAGCCGCAATTTGGGCAATTTGCCAGCTTGAAACCAACTGTTTGGTGACCAAGCATATAGGTGAAATAAGTTTTGAGTCTCCAGCATTGCAGGGGGATATTGTTGAGTTTGGGCTTGAGACAAAAGCGGTTGGTCGCACGTCTATTACCGTAAGCTGTTTGGTTCGCAATAAGGCAACAAAGAAAACAATCTGCTTTGCTGATGATATTGTGTTTGTAAAAGTAGACCCAGAAACCCGTCAGCCCACCGCACACGGCAAAACGCTGGAAGGACTTAAAGCACAAACCGATGACGAGGTTAGAAAACTCAACCTGAATATTGAAGAAAGTTAAGTTTGAATAACATAGATATTTATTAAATAGTACTTAACGTTATCTTCGCTTGACGGCGTTTACCCAACTGGTAGACTCCGCGTAGTTGGTAAGCCATACGCTTAAGTATGTTCTTACATATGCCAAGGGGTGTCCGTGTTTCGGTCTGAGATCCACATTGTGTGGGAACCCTTAAACCTGATCCGGATAATACCGGCGTAGGGATGGTTCACAATATAGCCTTATCACCTGCCGTTAAAGCCGGATCTTTTTTCTTAAAACAAGAACAAGAGATCCCATGTACAAATCATTTTTCACTCTTTCTTTACTCGCCAGTTCAGTGGCTGCTTATGCTCAAAATACCAATGAAGTTAGCGAGCAAGCCCAAGATATCGAACGCGTTGTGGTAACGGGTGACTTTCGTCAGACTACACTTGACCAATTGAGCGCAAGCGCGACTATTCTAAGCGAAGCGCGTTTACGCAGTAGACAGCCTTCCCATATCGATAGCGTACTAAATACGATTCCCAATGTTAACTTTGCCGCTGGTGCGTCTCGCGGTCGCTTCGTTCAAATTCGTGGTATTGGTGAGCGCAGTCAGTTTGCTGAGCCCATCAATCCGTCTGTTAGTTTTATTGTCGATGAATTTGATTTTTCTGGTCTGGCGGCAGCAGGTATTATCTTTGACACCAAACAGTTAGAAGTCTATCGCGGCCCCCAAGCCACTTTATACGGTACTGGTGCGCTAGCGGGGGCTGTAAAACTAACCAGTAATGAAGTAGGCAGTAACGCGCCAAGCTATGTTGAAGCGCGCGCGGGAAACAAAGGTACCTACCGTATTGAAGGTGCAACGGGTAACGATATTAATCAAGACTGGGGTTATCGTGTTGCGCTAGTACATAATCGCAGTGACGGATTTGTTGAAAATACCTTTTTAAATCGCAATGACACCAATAATATTGATGAAACTGCATTGCGCTTTGCGTTGGAAGGTGAGTTAGACGATACCACCACATTGGCGGTAACTTATCGTTGGTACGACATAGATAATGGGTACGACGCATTTTCTTTAGACAATGACAACAAAACCCGTTCTGATGAGCCTGGTTTTGACGAACATCAGACACATGCGATAAGCGCCCGCAGCACAACACGCACTGCCAAAGGCGATCTTATTCTCATTGCTACGCATGCGTCCCATAATATTGCCTATGGCTATGACGAAGATTGGACGTTCACAGGCTTTCACCCGTGGGGCTATACATCATTTGACGCCTACTATCGCGATGTAGACACCCAAACAGGAGAAATTCGATTTGTATCTTCACCTGAAGCGGCACTATTTGATGGGAAAACTGACTGGACAGTAGGGGCGTTCTACAAAAATTCACAAGAGCAATTATTACGTCAGTACACGTACCTTAGTAACGACTATGCAAGTGAGTACACGCCAACAACAACGGCTTTGTATCTTCAAACCGAAACTCAGCTACAAGATAATCTTACCTTGGTTGCGGGAATTCGCGCAGAAAACTACGACTTCGAATTTGCCGACAATAACGGGCTAACACGTGATTTTGATACCACAATGTTAGGCGGTAAGGTGGCTCTCCAATACACAATGGGTGACCATTTTTACTATGCTAGTGTGTCGCGCGGCTTCAAAGGGGCTGGATTTAACCCTGATAATCGTGTGAATGACGACCAGCGTTTCTTCGATGAAGAGTACAACTGGAACTACGAGTTAGGTGTGAAGGAGCCACTCTTAACATCAAACCTTACTGCACGCGCCGCAGTATTCTTCATGGATAGAACCGATACACAAGTTAGCGATTTTGATGTTATTACTCGTGATGATGGTACTGCTGGATTTGTTGATATTATTGATAACGCAGACTTAGGTACAAATAAAGGCGCAGAACTAGAACTTAATTGGTTAGCAAATGATGCGTGGCAGGTCAGTGCCAGCGTGGGGTATTTAAGTGCTACATTTGAAGGGTATACCCTAGCAGACGGCACAGAAATACAAGAGCAGCGACAAGCGCAAGCGCCTAAGTGGACTGCTAATGTATTCAGTGAGTATGCCTTTACCGATACTTTATTGTGGCGTGTTGATATGGACTTTAAGAGTGAGTACCGATTCTCTGACGGACATGATGTAACGGCACCGAGTACAGCACTGTTTAATTCAGAAGTTGTGATGCTATCAGGGAATTGGCAAACGTCTTTGTGGGTGCAAAATGCATTTGACCGTGAATATTACACCAGAGGCTTTGGTGGGTTTAGCAACGATCCACGCGACGAATACGCGTTTAACGAGCCTTACTACCAAATTGGCAATGGACGACAGTTTGGCGTAACAGTGAAATACGCTTTCTAATAAGAGGATTTTGGTATGCAAGTTATGGTCGAGTTGTCGTTATACCCTTTGGTAAATGAATACATTCCGCCAATTCAGTCGTTCATCGATAGATTAAACAGTTACGCTGAACTATCTGTGTCAACGAGCTCAACGAGCACACAAGTTACCGGAGAGTATGCTGATGTAATGGGTATACTAGGTACTGAAATGCAGCGAACTCATGAAGAAGTTGGTCAGGCTATATTTGTCGCCAAATTTCTTAACTTCGACGCCATGCAGGCAAGAAAGTCATCATAATGGGTGACTTTCTTTCAATATTTGTTGAGCAAATTACTACCACGTCACCTTTGGAGTGGTGCGCGGTGGTATTGGCCATGGCTTATGTGTTTTTTGCAGCCAAGCAAAGTAGTTGGTGTTGGCTGTGTGCATTTATTAGCACAGCGATTTACACGTGGTTATTTTGGCAAGTTACATTACCGTTTCAGGCCGCGTTAAACTTTTTCTATATGGTGATGGCGGGGTATGGCTATTATCAATGGTCAAAAGGTGGGCAAAATGGCGAGGCAAAACCGATTCGCTTTTGGCCGTGGTGGGTGCACGCTATCATCGTCCCTACTATGCTCTGTGCTGCTTGGATAATGTCTGAAGTCGCCACGTCTCAGTTTAACAGTGAACATCTTCTTTTAGATGCAAGTATTAATTTACTGAGTGTGATTACCACGTTTATGGTGGCACACAAAATACTGCAAAATTGGGTATACTGGTTCTTCATTAACATTGCGTCTGCTTATTTGTATTTACAGGTAGGTTATGCACTTTCTGCTTGCTTGTTTTTGGGCTATGTTGGGTTTTCCGTATTCGGCTATGTCCAATGGCGAGTAGAGTATAAGGAACAACGTGGACACATCGACTATTCTGGCGCAGCTTCACAACGCATTTAACTTAAGCAGCGACGTGGTTCTCTCGCGTCATCCATCTGGTGCGGTAAACCATGTTTATCGGCTGCAAGACAAAGCGCAACACATTGACTACGCAGTAAAGTGGTTAGGTGATGACAATTTTAGTGGCGTTAACCGCACGCATCAGTTTGTGTTACAACAACAGCTGTGCCAAGTAGATATTGCGCCAAAGCCTATTTGGTTGAGCGACGATGAGCGTATTTGGGTAGAGTATTGGCATCCAAATACGCGAATGGCTCAGCGCAACCCTGAAACTCTGGCAAATGTGTTGGCGCGTATTCATCAGCTTCCTGTTACCGCACGTCCGTTAAACCTTGCCGCCAGATGGCAGCACTACTTGCACGTTGCAAGTTTGTCTGAGGGCGATGCGTTGTATGACCGAGCAACGGCACTTAGAAGCGCAGTTTTGCGTAGTGAGCAGGTCGATGAAGACTTGGTGTTGTGTCACAACGATTTATTATACAGTCACGTATTGTGTCGAGAAGGCAATACGCCGGTGGTTATCGATTGGGAATATTCAGCGATGGGTAACCGTTATTTTGATTTGGCTAGCTGTTGTTTGATTAACGAGCTCGACGACGCAACGAGTAATAAGCTTGTCAGTTGCTATGCGGATATTCTTTCTATTTCACACGGTGAAGCAAATGAAAAGTTTAGTCTTCACAAAGACATTGTTAGCACAACCAATGCGCTTTGGTTCGAAGCGCTTTCTGAATCGACACCGAATAAACTGCTAGCCGAAATCTAATGGCATATTTATGCCATTTATTTTCCAATTGGCGTGAATTAGTCTGAAAAAACATCGCATTGCATGTTAATTGAGCATGTGATGCGTTAGGGCGACAAAAAGGCTTTACCTTTTAGATGTCATCCGTATAATGCACAGCGCGCTAGGGGTGTAGTTCGAATTGGTAGAACAGCGGTCTCCAAAACCGATGGTTGGGGGTTCGAGTCCCTCCACCCCTGCCACTTTTCCTTACTGTCGTTTCTAGGCAAACATCTATCAAAAGCATATTTAGTATCTTCACTGTCACTTTAACCAAATAACAGTTATGGCATGACATCGTCGGATGTCTGCAGCGTCGACAGTTAAAAACAGTAGGCTTGTCATTCGGGCAAAAGCTATTTAATGTCAGCAAAACATCACGTAAACTTACAGGTCTTAACTTACTAGCGTGAAATCTATGTCACTGTCTCCTTATCAACAAGCTATTTTACAAGAGATGGGCATTCCAGTTTGGGTGCCGAAAGCTGTGTATGAAGCAAAGCTTGAAGAAACAGGGGTCCGTGCAGCGGATAGCTCTACCAATGCTCATCACGCTGCAATGCCTACAGAAAGCAAACCGATAACACAAGAGCAAAAACAGTCAAGGCTGGCTCAGTTACGCGCGCAAATGGGATCTGAATCGAGCAAAGCAGATGATAAATGCATTGCAAAACCAGTTCACGCTATTCAACAAGAAAAGCATATCGCGACGAGCACACCGCAAGCTGCGCCTTTCTCGATACCTGACTCGCCTGCAGGACTGCCGTTAAGTACTGAGCAGACCAAGCAATGCGCTAAGTGGCTCGATGATTTACGGTTAGCCTGCGTGCAACTGGGTTTGCCATCTGAATTAGCAAGCAAAGTGATGATAAGCAAAACCCTAGCGGTCGATGAACAAGCAATTATTTTGCCTGCTGAACCGCTGTCGTTAACCCCCTCACAAAAGCGCGCCCTGTGGCTAGCGCTAACTACCTTGGCAAAAACACAGAGTTAGCAGCCTTGAATATTCAACTTGTTACTGCAGACACACCAGCTGCATTGATTGAACGTGGTCATGCCATTCACGTACAAGCTCAGTTTTCGCCGTGGAAACTCAGTACATTCGCTGACTGTTTTACCCCACCTTATTATGGTTTATTTGCCCTTGATGAAAACGAGCTTGTTGGGTATGCCATTGTGCTTGAGGTACTTGATGAAGCCACATTAATGGATATTGCCGTAGTACAGCATTGCCGAGGAAGGGGCGTGGGAAAGGCATTGCTTCAGCGCGTACTTGATAAGGCAAAAGCGCGCAGTATGCGTGAGGTGTGGTTAGAGGTAAGAGAGAGTAACTTTGCTGCAATTCATTTGTATGAAACACACGGTTTTGAACACATAGAATTGCGTAAAAACTACTATCCTACTGAAAATGGGAAAGAAAATGCTGCGATCATGAAGTGGCCAAATGTTGCTATGGCGTAGTTGTGTTAGTGTAAATTCTGTAAGATTTGGTATTGTCGCCAGTAGTGTAATCTTTTCCTTCCATTTTGGCTGTGAAAACTTGACCGGTTGGTCAATAAATCGCGGCGAATTATGTCTCCAGTGGTTTCAATCCTGCCTTATTTCACTTATATTTGCGCCCTTTAAAAGTCTTGGCATGCATGCAGTGTGGCAACAAGACTTACGTTTTTCTCCAACGCAGTGGCGTGTCTCAAGGCGACAAATAAATGTCTACAACATCATTGATAGAAAAAGAGCAATCAAAAGGCATTAAAATGCTTTTAGTTGCGGTATTGTGCCTAGGACTCAATTGGCCCGGTATGAAAGTGGGTTTGGAAATTGTAGGCCCGGTTTGGATGGTGTGTTTACGCTTTTTGTTGAGCCTACCTGTGCTCGGGCTTTTTGTATTGCTGACAAAAAAAAGACTTCCAAGGTTAAATCGTAAGGATCGCTCAGTTGTTTTTGTTGTGGCGTTTTTTCAATTCATCCTATCGATGGGATTAATAACGGTGTCACTCCAGTTTATTCCCGCTGGTACGGCAAGTATTTTGATTTATACCACGCCGCTTTGGATGCTTTTAATCGATACGCTGTGGTATCGACAAAAACCGCCTTCAAAGCGTTTAATTCTTACCGGTGTGTCTACCATGGGTTGTACAATGATTTTGCTAGCCTCGGGAGAGCCTGGTGCGTGGTTGCCTTTGTTTGGCATGTTGTTAGCGTCGGCTTTGTGGGCGGTAGCCATTCGTCGTGTTTCTTTTCATAAATGGCAGGGCAGCGTTATTGAAGCGGTATTCTGGCAATTTACCGTCGCTGGTATCGCAATGTTGGCGCTTGCACTTATCTATGAGCCTACGCCAGACTTTGTAAACTACAAGTGGCAAGATTGGTTATTGTTGACCTATATAGGACCTGTAGCAACGGGGTTGGGATTCGGCTTAATGGTAGCAGCAGGCCCTAAACTAGCGCCAGACAAAATTGTGCTTATTAGCACGTTAACGCCTATTGTAGGCTATGTGAGCTCTGTGGTTATTTTGGGCGAGACGCTACTACCTATGGTTGTCGCAGGTGCTGTTTTGATGATAGCGGCACTCATTGTAAATGGCTTACCGCACACCACCCTGAAGAGGATTTTAGGTAAAGGCCGAGGCTAAACGTTCTTAAAGTATAAGTCTCGGCTGAATGAAGTCGAGAAATGCCGATATTCGAGAAGATACCGCGCTGTTTCTGTAGTACACCGCCTGTACTGATTCCCGTCCATTCGGCGACACTAGGTCATTTTCAAAAATAGGTACAAGTGACCCAGCTTCAATATCGCGGTACACCATAAAATGAGACAACAACGCAATGCCCTGTCCCGCAAGGCACAAATGTCGAATAGTTTCTCCACTGGATGCACGTAAGTGATAGCGCAACTCCACATCTTGCTTTAGCGGCCAACGGTTAAGCTTTGGTGAGTCGCTAAAACCAATTAGTTTATGTTGGGTTAAATTACTGACATCACCCACTGCTGGGTGCGCCTTTAGGTATTCTCGACTAGCCACAATATGCAACTTACTATTACCCAGTTTGCGAGCATGCAAGTTTGAGTCACTCAAATCGCCTATCCGTATAGCGATATCCGTTTTGTGTTCCAATAAATCAATAATGCTGTCGTGGCTGGTAATATCGAGTGCGATATCGGGGTAGGTTTCGCTAAATGCCTTTACCAGTGGAGCTAGCTGGTGAAGCACAAAAGGGCTTGCGGCATCGACACGTAGTTTTCCTGATGGTGCACGCTTAAGCAGTCGTAGTGCTTCTTCGCCTTTTTCCAACCTGTTGAGGCCGTCTCGCGCATAGCGTAAAAACATTTCTCCTTCTTCTGTCAGTTCTAGCCTGCGTGTGGTGCGATTTAACAGTGTTGCTTCTAAAGTACCTTCTAAACGTGTAACTGCGCGGCTCACTTTGGCAACCTGTTGATTCAACACGTTTGCTGCGCTCGAAAAGCTCCCGGTATCGACAACGGTAAGAAAGGCTTCTAAGTCTTCGGTTTTTGCTTTTACAGGCATAGCGTTCTCTAATATTTTCAAAAATCACAAAAGTATTTTGTCACTAGTGCTATTTTTTGCAAATAAAAACAACCTCACACTGTATGCACTTGTTAAACACCTTTGGAATGTACGCTTCTATTTTTACTACAGCGTACGTTCACTTTAACTTTTGTGAGGATAAACAATGCCTATTGCATTATTTGCATTATTTGCATTAACGTTAAGTGCGTTTGCTATTGGTACCACTGAGTTTGTCATAGTTGGGTTAGTACCCACTATAGCGACAGACCTTGGCGTTACATTACCCAGTGCGGGTTTACTTGTAAGCTTGTACGCTGTTGGTGTCGCCGTTGGTGCACCAGTGCTTACTGCACTTACTGGAAAATGGAACAGAAAGCATGTGTTACTCAGCCTGATGGCGCTGTTCGTGGCAGGCAACATGTTGGCGTGGCAAGCACCAAGCTATGAAAGCCTTATTGTGGCTCGGATACTAACAGGGCTCGCTCATGGCGTATTCTTTTCTATTGGCTCGACCATTGCCACCGGTCTGGTTGCAAAAGAAAAAGAAGCCAGTGCTATTGCTATCATGTTTACAGGTTTAACAGTTGCGCTGGTTACGGGGGTGCCGCTTGGCACTTGGATTGGTCAAAGCTTTGGCTGGAGAGCCACATTTTTAGTGGTTTCAGCGTTAGGCACAATTGCGCTTATTGGTAGTGCGTTATTGGTGCCAAATAACTTAAAGCAAAGTAAGCCTGCAAGCTTAAGTGAGCAAATGAGAGTACTGATTCAACCTCGTCTTGTGCTAGTCTATCTCATGACGATTTTAGGCTACGGCGGCACATTTACCGCGTTCACGTATTTAGCGCCTATTTTGCAAGAAGAAGCTGGCTTTGCTCCGTCGGCAATAAGCTTAATCATGCTCGTGTACGGCGTGTCTGTTGCTGTCGGTAACATTTACGGTGGCAAACTGGCTGACAAAAAAGGCCCAATTCGCGCACTAACCATCATTTTCTCTGCGCTTGCCGTTATTTTATTCGCGTTAACGTTCACCATGGGAAGCAAAATAGCAGCTGTGATCACAGTATTGGTATGGGGGGCCTTTGCATTTGGTAATGTGCCTGGCCTGCAAGTTTATGTAGTGCAACTAGCTGAAAAGTTTACACCTAATGCAGTGGACGTAGCCTCAGGTCTTAACATTGCGGCGTTTAATATTGGTATTGCTGTGGGGTCTATATTAGGCGGCGCCATTGTAGATGGCATGACACTCTCTGATACCGCGTGGATAGGTGCGCTTATATCCGTTGCTGCACTAGTAGCAACACGTTGTAGCGGCCATCTTGACAAGCGTGAAGCCGCTGTGAGTAGATAGCAATATAGGCGTAGAAATGAGCTAGGATTCAACCATTTATAATAAGATTGCGTCCTTTGTCTTTTGCACGATAAAGGGCGCTGTCTGCGCGTCTAAAGGTATCCACAATACTCTCTGCGTTTATGCAATGCGCCCAGCCAATACTAACGCCAACATGTATACCTTCAACGTCATTTATCACAAGGGAATTAATTGTTCTGTGGACTTTCTGAAGCTGCGATAAGAAATGCTCATGCTCTTGGGTAGCACTTTTGGCAGTTTGCGAGGCCGGTGCTTTTCCTTGTGATGGGTGTTTAGGCTCAGACATACGCTTATCAATACGCCGAACTATGGCAAATTCTTCGCCGCCATATCGGCCGGCAATTTGGTTGTCATTGTTCAAAGGGGCTAATGTTTTAGCAACGGCCTTCAGCACAATGTCGCCCGTCTCGTGACCATAGGTATCGTTAATATTTTTAAAGTGATCTAGGTCGAGTAGGGCAATGAATAACTCAGTGGCGTTTTCGTTGTCTAAAGCAAAGCTTTCATCGACGAAAAAGTCAATACTTCTTCGGTTAGGTAGGCCGGTCAGCGCATCGTAAGAGGCAAGTTTAGCCAATACTTCATTTGTTTTTTCTAACTCGAGAGTTCGCTGTTTGACTAACTGCTCTAGTTTTGCCGCCTGTTGTGCTTTGGTTTGAGCCGCCACTTTTTGCGCGTCTCTTTCTCTTTGTACAACGTTAACCATATAGCGCGTGGTAAGGGCGACAATGAACAAACACGTCAGCACAACCCCAGACATAAAGGTGGCTACAGGGTCTAACTCTATGTCCACGTCAAATAAAGCAACAATGATTAGGAAAAATGTGCTGAGTGTTACCGGAAACATAGCGCAAGCAAGCCATTTTGCGCGGTCAGAGCCCCGGCGATGTTCAACAGTGATAACGACCACAGCGACAACAATAAACAAAAAGAAAAGTAAAACGGGAAGTCTCAGTGCAAAGTCGAGTCCGACGGTTTGCCATACGATAATGCCAATTATGGGTAGCAAAAAGCAGAATCGCTTTACCCATGTTGAACCGAAAACGGGATGTCCTTCTCTCACTAAGCTGGCAAATACCACCCAAAATGAACAAAGCAAAACGGCATAAATACTTATCGCGTAACTGATATCATTAAAAGCTGGATATTGCGGCCATAATAATTCAAAGGCGTATCCAAATACACGAAAAAACCAAAATGTAGTTGCGAAAATAAAGGTCGCGAAGCTTAAGAAAACAATATTTCGGCTAGCAACAAACCCTAACAGGCACAGCACTGTAAGTAATGCCATAGCACCAAAAAACGCCATATCCCGCTGAATAGTATTCACATACATATTGGTAAAATATTCAGGCGTGCCCACAACAAAAGAATAGCGTAGGATCTCTCCTGCCATATACCCTTGTATTTTAGTGGTTTCCATCTCGTTAAGTAAGATTGGAAAGTGATAGTTAGAAACGTGAATTTCTCTGGATGTAAAAGGGTAAGCGTCACCTGTTTTCCACACCTGCCCACCACTTTGTACTACCAATGTTTTCATTGCTGGAAAACCAATACTGAACCATACGGGAATGGCGTTACTTGCGGTGTTTTTGATATTGACGCGAAAATGGAGGTATTGATGTGCTTGTCTATCAAGCGATGAGGCGTCTTTTACCCAATGAAGAGCGTCTGAAGAGGGAGAATCGCTAAGTGCAAACTCCATATACTCATCTAATGAGAGGGAAGCATTAACAGGGTTGAAATTGACTGCAGCTGACGCGCTTTTGCATAGGAGCAATAGCGTAATAAGCAAAAACCAACTTCTTGTCATGCAACGTCCTTGTTCGAACCTTTAGCCACAACAGTGACTTTTAACCACAATTTCATTCGCTCACTATATCACAACGCAAGTGCCAAGCTAGAGGCGCTTGTCAACTGAAAACGTGAAAGCGCATTTGTTGAAATGGTCGAATGGATAAAATAACGTATTTTGCTCAATAAAGATGACAAAGTTTCTTGCCAATTCGCTCTACTGTTACGCGTTGTAAAATGCTAAAATCCGCGCCAATAAATTCCATGCCGTATCAAGCGTTTTATCGCAACTGTAGATTTGCGCGGAAAAGCCATGCTTATCCGTTACAAAACGCGCCTGCAAATACGTAGTTTGCAGAGATGATAGATAACGAAGATAAGTATTGATGTCAGATAAAAAGCTGTTAGAAGAGATTAAAAAGCGACGTACGTTCGCGATTATATCGCACCCTGATGCCGCCCAGCCTTTCAACGCTTAAAACCACCTTTCATTGCACACCACAATCACATCTCTACGTACTGAATTTAAAGGCTTTTTGTCTTTTTCTCGTTTCTTTGCTTTTCAATGATGTTCAAGCGTAACCTCGGAAAGTGTGTACAAACTTGAGTACAAATCGCCATATTTACCGTTTTTAGCGAAATTCCATGACACAAACCTGGCTGTAGGCCTTGTGGTTACTGGGTTTGACGTAAAAAGTACTACCGTTAAAAAGAGTCTCTTTTTTTGGTAAATGTTTTCTTCTGTACCAAATTACAAAATTTAATGAGGGAGTTTATTATTGGTGTAATTTTTGCTTTAGTGTTTGTTTTTGAAGATGCTTGAAGCGAACCAATACGGTTATTTCTAATTGAGATATCAGACTTACCTTCAAATTTAGTTGCTGTTAACACCATCATTTTGCACTTTATTTTCGACCTGTGTGTACAAAATTTCCTGTAACTGTGTACAAACTTCCTCTTTGTTGCACTTATCTTCTGGCGATTTGACGCGAGTTCTTCTGTAGCCCATGCTGTATAAGGGCTGAGCGACAAAAGTACTTAGGGAGTTTGATGCGTCAGTTCGCGATTATCAGCGAGAGTATCGCTCTTTTGTCGATGACAAAAATCTCCTTCTACTTATATGTAATTATGTATCAGGTCATGGCTTTTGATATGTAATGGCTAATCGAATTTGTGTTATTTGAGTTACTGTGATATGTTTTTGTATATAATTATTCTTAAGTGATGCATTAAGGCGTATCGAAATGAGCTATGTAACAGAGCAGATACTAGAAAGTCTTCGAGAAGCTCGGGTACGAAAGGGGTTTAGCCAGAGAGAGTTAAGTGCTCGTTCGGGTGTGCCTCAAAGCCATATTTCGAAAATCGAGTCTGGCAGTGTTGATTTAAGAATATCCAGTTTGATTGCACTTGCCCGTGTACTAGACCTAGAGCTATTGGTTGCGCCTAAAAAGTCTGTACCTGCCATCAAGTCGATCATTCGAAGTGGCCAAGGTATTAACGGCATCAGCGATGAGGGTGAGCCAATGTCGCCCGCGTATCAGTTAGAGGAAGACGACGATGACTAACCATGTCTCTACGCTCAACGTATTGCTCTATGGTGAACCGATCGCAACGATCACCAACGTGGGTAATGACAGAACACTTTTTGCCTTTATGGATTCGTACATTAATGACGAATCGCGGCCTGTGTTAGGGCTTGGCTTTAAAGATTCGCTCGGTGGCCTGCTGACTAGCTTCAAACCTACCCAAAATAAGTTAACCCCGTTTTTCTCCAACCTTTTACCAGAAGAAACCATGCGTAATTACCTGGCTGAGCGTGCTGGTGTGAACCCAGCACGGGAATTTTTTCTATTGTGGGTACTGGGGCAGGATCTGGCTGGAGCGATCACGGTTGAGCCTGCGGATGGTGAAGCCTTACCACCTAATGTGCATCAAGGTATTGAAGATAAAACGAAAATAGATGCTCCAATGCGTTTTTCATTGGCGGGTGTGCAATTGAAGTTTTCAGCCGTGCAACAGGCTAACGGCGGCTTGACCATTCCAGCAACTGGTAAAGGTGGCTCTTGGATTGTGAAGTTGCCGTCATCTCGATTTGACGCTGTGCCAGAAAATGAATATTCGATGATGGAACTGGCTCGATTGCTTGGGATGGATGTGCCAGAGACTCAGCTACTTTCCATTAACCAGATTGCTAATATCCCAGATGGTATTGGTAAATTTGGTGATGCTTTTAAAAATGCTCAGGCGTTTGTGATCAAGCGCTTTGATCGTGCAGGTGATCAAGCCGTACATATTGAAGATTTTGCGCAAGTGTTTGGCGTCTATCCTCAAGATAAATACAAAAAAGCGAGTATGCGCAATATTGCTCAGGTTATCGGCATCGAAGGTCAAGACGAGGACATCGCAGAATTTACACGCAGATTGGTGTTCAATACGTTAATTGGTAATGCCGATATGCATTTGAAGAATTGGTCTGTGATTTACAAAGACAAGCGCACCGCATCGATTGCGCCTGCTTATGATTTTGTCTCGACTATTCCTTATATCCCCGATGATAGTGCATCGCTGAAGGTGAGCCGTAGCAAGAAATTCAGTGATTTCACGCTGGATGAGCTGTCACACTTAGCGGCTAAAGCCATGTTGCCAGAAAAATTGGTGTTAGATACCGCAAAGCAAACTGTAGCATGCTTCCATGAGGTATGGGCGAAAGAAAAAGCGCATTTACCCCTTACTAAGTCAGTGATTGAAGCCATCGAAACGCACTTACGAAGCATACCGCTACGCTAAATTCCTAGTAGCTAGAGCGTGCATATCTATAAAGATGGTTTAACTTAATGCGATTTTACGGCGCTTTTCGCCGTAAACTGGAAATTTGGTAAACTGCACAATGATACCGGTGTCATGATAAGGCTGATCTTCTGAACAAATCATGCATCTTTCTGACCATCAACAAGTGATGAATCAGGCGATGATAGCTTTACATTGATTTTCAGGAGAATGCAGATGACAGCAGTAGCGCACCAGGTAACCCCTTTTCTAACATCTTACGAAGTGATGGCTCGTTACCACATTAGCTATACGACGCTCTGGCGAAGAATAAAAGATGGCAGCTTGCCGCAACCTCGTATTAACCGAAATACGCGAAATAAGCTGTGGCACATTGAAGACTTGGAAGAGTATGAGAAGAAAGAGGACTGAGCCTCTTTCTTTTACTGTCCGAAACGCCAGTTGAACGGAAAGCCTGTCGGCTCGATGATGGTTTCTAGCTGTTGATACCAAACGTCGTAAGCATGACGCATTTCATCCAGGTACTGATATTGGTTGTAGATAGCATCCAACCCTTTTTTGCTGTGGCCAATCATCAACTCGGCAACTTCTTGCGTCGTGATGGCAGACATTCGCGTTCGCATCGTTCTGCGAAGATCATGCATAGACCAGTGTTCCATCTCAATGCCAAGTGACCTGCGAGCCCAGATTTTCACATTGTTAGGAATAGTGGTATCAAAGCCATTTGTGGCAAGCTTTTCTTGTCCGTTCGCGGGAAACAAGTAAGTTGATTTGCTCATCTGCATCGCCAGTTCAATCAGCTCGATAGCAGGCCTAATCAATGGCCGCATGATCGGCGCTCCAATTTTCTCACCTTGTTTGCGGATCTCTATGGGCACTGTCCACATTGCAGATTGCAAGTCAAAGTGATGCTTTTCAGCTTGAATGAGTTCGCCCTTGCGCCCTCCCAATAAGAGAAGCAGTTTTATGTAGATGCGATTCTTCTCAGTGATTTTTGACTCATGCAAATAGCGCCAAAGTATCCTTATCTCGTTGTCATTTAGCACCCGAGTTCGTTTGCCTTTCTTACCGCCAACCTTTTTTGCTGTGATCCCAGCGGCAGCGTTAATTTCCAAAATTTGTTCATCAATCAGCCAGTCATAAAACTTGTGCAGCACAGACACCAGACGTTCTGTGTTTGAAGGGGACGACTCCGAAACCTCACGAAGACAGTTTCGCAAGGACAATTCATTGATGTCAGTTAATGGGTACTTGCCAAGTCGGGGCAGCAAATATATTTGGGTAAGCGGATTAAATGGTTGATCTTACCTTTGCATGAGAGTGAGACAGACCGGCATCTCATCGGATTATCTGGTTGATGCTTCACCTACTGCTGGTGCATGTTTCCTTCGCTAATTCCAGCAAGAACCCCACACGCCTCAACTTCCCGGTCATCGTTGCAACTCGCTCTCAGTGAAACGAGTTGTTTCTCAAGCGCTTGCAGAGCGGTTATCTGCGACCGCACATGAGAGATGTGATCATCGAGCAAGGTGTTGACGGCGGTACAAGGCTGATGAGGGTCGTCCTGATAGCTCTGTAGTTCGTGAATCTCAGCCAGTGACAGGCCCAGGATTCTGCAGCGGCGGATGAAGGCCAGCCCCTCACCATGCTTCTCGGTATAGACACGGTAACCGTTGTCCTGCCGATCAGGCGGCGGCAACAAGCCCTGCTGTTCATAGAAGCGGATCGTCTGTGTTTCGACCCCTACCAACTGCGCCAACTGACCAATGCGCATCAGCCTCCTCCCCAACGGATTCTTTACTCTATTGACCTTATAGTAGCTTTATAGTTTAAAATGGTACCACAACATTGTTCAAGTGGAGTCGTATTATGAGCAAATCCTGTGGTGGCGCCTGTGGCGCTGATGCAACGTCCGCAGCGGATACCGATATACAGGCCTCCTCCGAGGCGCCAGGGAGATGGGTCAGTGTTTATGCCGTGCCGAAGATGGACTGTCCATCAGAAGAACGAATGATTCGCCTAGCCCTGAACGGCTTTGAGGAGATTCGGGCGCTGTCCTTCGACTTGTCGAACCGCCGGCTGAAGGTCGTGCATGACGGCGAGGTCGAGCCCGTCACCTCGAAACTGAAGACCTTGGGGCTAGGCGCCTCGCTTCAGGAAACCGTCGCTGCAAATCCGGAGACCATCAAGGCCGCCGAGTTTTCGGCAGCTTCTGCTAAGCAAGAATCCGGGACCCTGCGCTGGTTGCTCGGCATCAATGCACTTCTGTTCGTGGTGGAAATGACTGCCGGTCTGATCGCCCGGTCCACCGGCCTGATTGGAGAATCCCTGGACAATTTTGCCGATGCGGCGGTGTACGGGCTTGCCCTTTATGCGGTTGGACATAGCGTGAAAATGCAGGTACGTGCCGCGCATCTTGCTGGTGTACTGCAACTGATCTTGGCTGTGGGCGTGCTCGTAGAGGTGGTGAGACGCTTTGTATTCGGTAGTGAGCCTGAATCGCTGGTGATGATGGCTATCGCATTCGTCGCATTGATTGCCAATACCAGTTGTCTGCTGCTCATATCCAAACATCGGGAAGGCGGGGCGCACATGAAGGCAAGCTGGATATTCTCGGCCAACGACGTGGTGATCAACCTGGGGGTCATCACCGCCGGCGCCCTGGTCGCGTGGACCGGTTCCAATTATCCGGATCTGATTATCGGCACCATCGCGGGGGGCATTGTACTTAACGGTGCCAGACGCATTTTGGCGTTGAAGGGTTAAATAATGCTCATTATTGGCAAAAAGCTCTCGCCGTATGCCCTATTGTCCATATCGGGCCTGCTGGCAGCGTCTGATCAGGCTGTAAAGTGGCTGGTGCAGCAATCAATGGCCTATGGCGAGTATGTTTCGGTGACCCCGTTCTTTAACTGGGTGCACCTATGGAACACCGGTGCCGCATTCAGTCTTTTTGCGAATGGTGGAGGCTGGCAGCGCTACTTTTTTATCGGAATCGCGGTAGTGGTCTCGATTTTTCTGATCAAGCTGATCCTTGAAAATCGTCATAAAGGAGAAGCCATCGCTTACAGTCTTATCCTCGGTGGCGCCATGGGTAACCTGATTGACCGGGTCTTTCGCGGCTATGTTGTGGATTCCTTTGATTTCTATTGGCGAGACTGGCATTGGCCGGCCTTCAACCTGGCTGATATTGCAATTGTCCTCGGTGCCTTACTTTTCGTTTCCAGCAGCTTGTTGGGTAAAAAAGCAAACACCAATGCCGAGTCGGATGGATCTGACTGACACCTACGCCTATACAACACCATGACCGAACTTCCCGACAACATCCTTCACCTGCCGCAATACCAAGTACTGGGCTGCAAATCAACCGACGACGAAATGCACTTCCAGGTGGACGTGCCCGATCCCATCGCCTGCGAGGAATGCGGCGTGCAGGGTGAGTTCGTACGGTTCGGCAAGCGTGACGTTCCCTATCGTGATCTGCCCATCCACGGCAAGCGGGTCACTCTCTGGGTGGTCCGCCGCCGATACACCTGCCGGGCCTGCAAGACAACATTCAGGCCCCAGCTACCGGAGATGGTGGACGGATTCCGTATGACACTGCGGCTGCATGAGTACGTGGAGAAGGAATCCTTCAACCACCCCTACACCTTTGTGGCGGCACAGACCGGCCTGGACGAGAAGACGGTGCGCGACATCTTCAACGCCCGCGCCGAGTTCCTGGGGCGCTGGCACCGCTTCGAGACGCCCCGCATCCTGGGCATTGACGAGCTATACCTGAACAAGCGCTACCGCTGCATTCTGACCAACATTGAGGAGCGAACCCTGCTCGACCTGCTGGCCACCCGCCGCCAGGACGTGGTGACCAACTACCTGATGAAGCTGAAAGACCGGCAGAAGGTCGAGATCGTCAGCATGGACATGTGGAACCCCTACCGGGCAGCGGTCAAGGCTGTGCTGCCCCAGGCCCGCATCGTGGTCGATAAGTTCCATGTGGTGCGCATGGCCAACGATGCCCTAGAGAGAGTGCGCAAGGGCCTCAGAAAGGAGCTGAAACCGTCCCAGAGTCGGACTCTCAAGGGAGACCGGAAAATCCTGCTGAAACGCGCTCACGAAGTCTCAGACCGGGAGCGCCTCATCATGGAGACCTGGACAGGCGCGTTCCCGCAACTGCTGGCCGCCTACGAGCACAAGGAGCGCTTCTACGGCATCTGGGACGCCACCACACGGCTCCAGGCAGAAGCCGCCCTGGACGAGTGGATAGCCACCATCCCGAAGGGCCAAAAGGAAGTCTGGAGCGATCTGGTCAGGGCAGTGGGAAACTGGCGCGAAGAGACCATGACCTACTTCGAGACGGACATGCCCGTCACCAACGCTTACACGGAGTCCATCAACCGACTGGCCAAGGACAAGAACCGTGAAGGGCGCGGTTACTCCTTCGAGGTGATGCGGGCACGAATGCTCTACACCACGAAGCACAAGAAGAAGGCACCGACTGCGAAGGTCTCTCCTTTCTACAAGAAAACCATCGGTTACGGACTGCCGGACTTCGCAGAGGAACTCAACTACGGAGTCGATCTATCAACCATCTGAGGGTGGTATCAGATTGATGGGGTGAAGGTGCCCCATCAACCATTAAATCCGTATACCCTTAATTTTTAGATAATAAGGACACAATCAGCAATGTTAACGTTGAATTTACATTTATTTAACCACTTTTTTGGAACAGACACGATGAAAGCTAAAATAAAAAATACGGCTACAGCAGTAGCGCTGTGCCTGGCAGCATCTACAGGTGCAGCACAAGCAGCAACAATCGGCGACACAAGTGTGAAATTCACAGGCTATATTAAAGTCGACGCTATGGTTAGTGACTACTCAGATGGCACCATTGCATCAGGTAGCGTAGGTCGCGATTTCTATATTCCTTCACTAACACCTGTTGGTGGCGTTGACGAAGATCCACAATTTGACGCGCATATCAGAACCTCACGATTCCGCTTTGCAACGTCAACGCCTACGGCTGAAGGCGACACAATTAACGGTGTATTCGAACTCGACTTCCTTGTAACTAGCGGCGGTGATGAGCGAATCAGTAACTCCTACACTCCGCGAGTACGCCACGCGTACTTAACTTACAAGAATTGGTTGGTGGGCCAAACAGGGACGACCTTTATGGACGTAGGTTCATTACCAGAATCACTTGATTTTATTGGTACCACTGACGGCATCACCTTTGCCCGTCAAGTTATGGTGAGATATACCAACGGCGGCCTACAGCTTGCGCTTGAAAACCCAGAATCAACCATTACGCCATTTGGCGGTGGTAGCCGAATTACGAGTGACGACAGCAGCGTTCCAGACTTTGTAGCTGCCTATACGTCAAAGTATGACTGGGGTTATGTAAAAGTAGCGGGCTTATTAAGACAGTTGTCTTACGATAATGCCGCTGGCATTGATGCGGACGAAACCAGCTTTGGTGTATCGGTAACCGGTAAATACAATTTGTCTAATGGCGACGATATTCGCTTCACGTTCAACACGGGTAAAGGTTTAGGCAGATACTCTGCGCTAAACGCAGTTAATGGTGCAGTACTTACCGAAAGCGGCGACCTTGAAGCCATAGACTCAACAGGTTACGGCGTTGCGTATCGTCACAAGTGGAGCGAAAAAGCGCGCAGTAGCATCATGTTCTCGGCGTTTGAAGCAGACAATGACGTATCATTAACGGGTTTAGCTACCACTGAAAGCACTTATAGCACACGTGTAAACTACTTGTACTCGCCAACTAAAGCGCTAACCGTTGGCGCTGAATACGCTTTCGCAAAGCGTGAAATTGAAGCCGGCCTTGAAGGCGACATGAACCGCTTCCAAGTTTCAGCAAAATACGCATTCTAATACATGCACTAAGTTAAAAAAGAGAAACGGCACTGAGCTCATCAGCGCCGTTTTTTTGTGCATACAGAAAAATAGAATGGCGCGCTACATTAGCTACATAGTAGTGAAGATAATACCCAAAGGCATAATAAAGAATAAGCCACCGATATAAGCTGCGCCGTACATTTTCCGCTCTGCCGCTATCACTGATAATTGATAAGACAAATTGAGCGGAATATTGCGCAATAAAGGCAGCCCGTAAATAAGCGTAACGCCCAGAACGTTATAAATCAGGTGCACAAGCGCTATTTGTAGTGCAAATCCACTATTAACCCCCACTACACCCAACGCTGCGATAAGCGCAGTGATACATGTGCCTATATTTGCGCCCAATGTGAACGGATAGATATCCTTAGCTTTTAAAAATAAGCGAAGCAAAAAGCCACGTAAAGCGGCTTAATTAGAGTATGGGAAACACCTATGTTAAGAAAGCTATTTTTGTCCTCTTTTGCGTTCACTCTATCTTTTTCTGTATGGGCGAACGACGCGTTCTTTGAAGGCGCATCAGCGCTCGACAAGGGCGATATACAATCTGCAATCACGCTTTTTAAGCAGGCTGCTAGTGAAGGGCATGATATTGCGCCTTATACGCTCGGTGTGTTGTATGAAAAAGGTGAGGGCGTTAAACAAGATTTTTATCAGGCAAAAATCTGGTATTCAAAAGCTGTCGATAAAGGACACAGAGGTGCCAGGGCGAGATTGCCGATCATAGAATCAAAAATCGCTGCCCTTGAAGAAGGCAATTAGTGTCCATGCGCATTCCTGTTCAGCAAGGAATGCGTTTTGATATCTTTAGGTCTTCATTTTTTATGGAATCGAATGACTTTTCTGTCTAACTCCTCCTTCATTCTTTCTGCTTGCAGTGCGTTGTAGTAACGGTTAAGCAGGTTATCATTCACCATTTTCAATGTTCTGCTATAACATGACACCTCTACTTCCTTAGGGTTGTTCGGGTCAAACTCTTTAACTTGGTTCGAGCCTTCCATGCTGTCTACCATGATGTCGTTTATGTATTTATGGATCTCGTCTATGAAAGACGCGATATCAACACCTGCACTCTTTAATTCCTGATTTACTTTGCTAATAGCCAACGACAACACAGCGAATTCTAAATGGTACGCCCCCGTACTCATAAATATGTCAAATTTAGAATTATGTTTTATTTGACGCTTTGTATCTAATTCTCTCATATAGATTTGAAGTAATGCTTCTTCTGCGTTCATGTATGCATCTATCCTTTCTGTTAAACGATGATTGCATTTTGCATGCTTTCTGAAGCCTGCCGCGTCATTAAGAGCCCTTTTTTCTGCCGTTAATTCATTTTGCTGTGTTCTCAGTGAAAAACATTTGCCTTAAAAATATGGGTATACGGATTTAATGGTTGATGGGGCACCTTCACCCCATCAACCATTAAATCCGTATACCCAAATAAATTTGATATGCATGTCGTCCCGTCCGGGTTTGCTAAAGTGGGCAGCTGGTCTCGACACGACCAATATCCTCATCATATCAACCGCATCAAAAAGATCAATTGTTAGTATTGTCTGAGTAGAACCCTCAAAACCTTCAAAAATTCGGCATCTAGCTGACCACCGAACCTGCCAATCCCAAGGCATTCTTCACTTCTCAATTCAAACAACGAGGAGTGACTATGGAACCTGTGAGTATTCCATCCTATATCGATGACCCGCCGCACTTCCTGCTTTGGAGTGCCGATGAGATGGCTCCCATTCTGTTGGGGCTAGTGATCGGCATTTTTACCGGTAATGCCTTGGTTTTATGCCTGTTGGGGTTGGTGACAACCAAGCTCTATCGGCGTTTTCGTGATGGTCGCCCAGATGGTTTTATTCTTCACGCCATCTACTGGGCCGGACTGTTGCCAACCAAAGCCAAGACGATCCCTAACCCATTTATCAGGAGCTATCTGCCGTGAAGTTCGACGTGTTTTTAAAATCATGGCAAGGCACGCAATTAGAGAACCGATGGCAACGGTTTCTGATTGCAGTGCTGGTGCTATCTAACTTGCTGCTTGCGGTTGCGGCATTTTCTCGCAATACCGTAGTGGCCATTCAACCACCAACCTTGTCTGAAACGGCTGAAGTGTCACGAAACCAAGCCACTCAACCTTACCTGGAGTCCTGGGGGCTCTACCTGGCTGAGCTTATGGGCAACGTGACGCCGGGTAATGTGTCCTTTATCCGGGTTGCTATAGAACCACTGCTTTCTCCAGCGGTGTACCAGCAAGTGGTCGATGCACTGGAAATTCAGGCAAGGCAAATCCGAGAAGACCGAGTCACGCTCAAATTCCAACCCAGACAGGTGGAGTATGAGTATGAAACCGGCCATGTCTTTGTGACCGGTTATTCCTTGGTCTCTGGACCATCTGGAGATGAACAGCGCCAAACTCGCACCTATGAGTTTGACATCGATATTGAGCAATACCGTCCAAAGCTCAGTTGGATGGATACGTATGAGGGGCAAGCTAGAACGAAGCGCGTTCGTGAAAAGTTGACCCAAGAGCAAAACCGGAGGGTGAATGATGCGAACCAAAATTAATCGATGGATAACACCAAACTTAATCGCAATGAGCTTGAGTGGCGTCCTGTTATCTCAAGCGTCGTATGCAGACGTGGAATTGCCGATTGTGCCAGCTAGTGTGATGAAGCAGCCCGCTACAGCAAATTCGCCGGTTCAAACCAATACGGTTTCAACGGATGTGCCAACAACGTTACTGATGACACCGGGGGTTAATGAACTGATCCCTGTAGCACTTGGTCATCTGAATTGGATTGTGACGCCGTTTGAATCGCCTCAGGTGAGAACAACCAGTGATGCTCAGACGCAAATCAAGGGGAATGTTGTATATGTGGCCACGGACAAAGAATCACCGGTTTCACTTTACATCACACCGCCTGGTCAGGAAGCGCCCGCATTATCAGTCACCTTAGTACCTCGTCGTATTCCACCGCGTGAAATCACCTTAGCGATTGATGGTCAGCAGTGGCCCATTAAGGGCGTCGTGAACCGAAAAGCCGCCACTTGGGAAACGGCTCAGCCATACGTCGATAGCTTACGTGATTTACTCAGACGCCTTGCACTAAATGAGTTACAACAAGGCTATGACATCCGTTTAGCTGGCCAAACTGACACAAGCCCGAAATGTTTTCAGCCGGGCTTAAAGTTTGGTTTTAAGCAGGGGCAAATTGTGACAGGCCATTATTTCACCGTCTATGTAGGACTGGTTGAAAGCTTTGCCGATGGGCCGATAGAAGCCAGTGAAATAGCCTGTCATGCACCAGATATAGTGGCAAGCGCCTACTGGCCTCGCAATATCTTGTTGCCGGGTGAAAAGACTGAGTTGTATGTGGTTGTTCGCAATCATCGTGAAGAAGCGGTGGAAAGTCAGCGACCTTCGCTTCTTGTGGGAGGTGAATAACGATGAAAGCACAATGGGAACAAATGAGCCCGAACATGAAGCGGGGCCTATCGGTTGCTGGTATTGCTGGTGGTCTCATCCTTATGGTGATGGTGTTTTCACCTAATCCTGACGATGACTCAAGTAGTCGGAACCGACAGGAAACGATCCGGCACATTCTTACGGATACCAATACTCGTGATGTTGGGGTCGATAGTTTGGCTGCGAACGTAAAACTACTCAGTGAGCGCAATGAACAGTTACGTCGTGAAGTTGAGCGCTTGCGTCGTGACGTCGATTCAGGACGGCTAAGCCCAGGTTCGCCTTCTATACCAAGTGAAGTCAATGCGGAGCTGGCCCGCCTTAGAGCGGAACTTGATGATGTTCGCGCTGGAGGTGATGCAGCAGTTGAAGGCACAAATAGCCGCTTTGAAGTACCTTTATCTGCCATGGAATTGCCTGAAGAAGAAAAGCCATTGCCGTCTAACCCAGACGACTATTTTGCCAATGCGCCACTTCCTGATCCGCTCTATCAGCAGCCAGCCAATGGCCAAGGTACACGAGCTCGGGATGTTCCATTGCCGCCAATCACGATTCGTATGATTGAGCCTGAAGTGGTTGCTGAACCAGAGGTTGTTGTGCAAGAAGCGCCGCCTTTGTATTTACCGGCGGGCAGCATCATCTCAGGTACTTTGATCACAGGTTTGGATGCACCTACTCACGAGTCCGCAAGACGCGAACCTTTTCCTGCATTGCTGAGGATTCAAAAGGAAGCCATTTTACCCAACCGATTTAGAGCGGATATCAAAGAGTGTTTCTTGATCGCCGCAGGTTACGGTGATTTGAGCTCTGAGCGTGCTTATTTGCGAGGCGAGACCATTTCATGTGTGAGAGAAGACGGTGGCGTCATTGAAACACGACTGGATTCTTATGCTGTAGGTGAAGACGGCAAAGCCGGCATTCGTGGCCGATTGGTGTCGAAACAAGGCCAGCTGGTGGCCAAGTCGATGATGGCCGGATTCCTTCAGGGCTTGGCTGGCGCATTTGATGTAAATCCTGTTCCGACGATTCAGACGGGTAATGCCGGTGATACTCAGCTGTACCAGCAAGTCATGAGCCAAGAAGCATTACAAGGCGCTGCGATTAAAGGCACAGGTAAAGCATTGGATAGAGTGGCCAAGTTCTATTTGGACATGGCTGAAAATATGTTCCCAGTCATAGAGGTAGACGCTGCAAGGAAAATTGAAGTCATAGTCACTCGTGGTGCCTCGTTGTCGTTGGCCACTTCTCAAGGGGGTGGTGCAAGAAGATGAAAAAATCCTGCATGTTGCTAACCGATCGAAGTCCGTTTCAGACAATAAGATGTGTATCCAGAGGAGAGTTAACCATGACGACATCAATGCAGAACAACCCAAAGCACCAGTCAAAACAGTGGTCTAAAGCTGGATTACTTTTATTGGCAGTCGGCTCAACCTTATTGTCTGGCTGTAGTTCATTGGGTCTTGGGAGTAGTGAATATGGATGCCCAGGTATGCCTGACGGTGTGCGCTGTTTATCTGCTCGTGAAGTCTATGAGCTTACCAGTTATGGCGCTGCACCCAAGACGATTGATGCTGTGGCGACTCGAATTGGTTCTCCCTCTGGGTATTCACAATCTGATTTAGAGACAGGACTGCTGAGCCATCCAGCATTACCCGAGACGCAGCAATCTGCACCTATTCGCATTCCTTCAAGGGTAATGCGGATTTGGATTGCGCCTTGGGAGGATGACCGTGGAGATCTGAATTTATCCAGCTACGTGTTTACCGAAATTGAACCGCGCCGGTGGGATATTGGGGTGTCAGCACCTCGAACGGTTTCGCCAGTGCTACGTCCACTTCAGACTCAAAGCGATTCAGCCTCAGCGGGAGCTGATGGTAAGCGCGATAACTTGAGTATCTACGGAGAAACTAACGAATGACAAATGCAGTTCGCAGCATTCAGACTCAGCGCCTAATGACCATTGGTGCGCTTGGTTTAATGGCGTTAATGATTTCGGAGCCCTCATTTGCAGGCACCGGTGGTGATGCTTTCACCGATGTGTGGGATACCCTAAAAGATTGGACCCAAGGTACTTTGGGACGGATCGTAGCGGGAGCCATGGTTCTGGTGGGTATTGTGGGCGGTATCGCTCGCCAAAGCTTGATGGCCTTTGCCTTGGGCATTGGTGGCGGTATGGGTCTCTACAACACACCAACAGTCGTTGAAAGTGTCATGTCTGCAACTTTACCTGTTGTTGCTAGCACTCAAGAAGTCATTGGCACAACAATTCCAGCAATCAGCGCCGTTTTACTGGGCACCTTATAACAATAAAAAACGCCCAAGCGGCCAGATTTCTGACGGCTTGGGCGTCATCCCACCCCGTCCCCGATTACCATGACGGCGTTTCAGTTAATAGGTTTCCCATTCACTTAGCTTGATTACAAGCAGCGGCCATGAATACCGAAAAGAATGCTAGCGCCGCCACTGCAAAAGGCAGTTAGCGGGGCTTTTCTTGAGGGAGCACATTCAAACAGGCTACTAGCCTGATATTTTGAGATTTAGGCGCTCGTTTCTTTTGAGTTAGAGTTACACACTACCAAACAGCTGGATGAATATCAGGAATGATGGCGCTTCATTTGTTGTGTTCATGAGGTTAAAAATAATACGCTTGACCTTCCCATCATGGTAAGCCCTAGACTGTTTAATATCTGAACCAACAATGAGAAATACATCATGAGCATTCATAAAAACCAGCTCTCCAGCAATGCTGAAGCCCGGGTTAGCTTACCTATTGAGGGTATGACCTGTGCAAGTTGTGTAGGACGAGTTGAAGCAGCTTTAAACAAAGTTGAAGGCGTCGTAAACGCAAGTGTCAATCTTGCGACTGAGCTGGCGGATATTCATCTTAAAGCTCCTGTTGATCGACTGAAGTTAATCGAAGCAATTGAAAAGGTAGGATATGAAGTTCCTGTAACATCCGTTGAACTTTCAGTGCAAGGTATGACATGTGCTTCGTGTGTTGGCCGTGTTGAAAAGGCACTCTTAGCGGTTGATGGTGTAAAGGCGGCAACGGTTAACCTTGCAACTGAGAGGGCAACTATTCGCGGAGTGGCTGGCATAGACGATCTCATATCTGCTATTCAAAAAGTTGGCTATGAAGCCCGTGTCATCGATACCCAAAATCAGGTCAGTAATGAGTCTGAAGTAAGAAAGGACGCAGAGAAGGCTTTATTAAAGAAAGATTTAGTTATTGCAACAGCACTGGCTCTGCCGGTATTTGTTCTCGAAATGGGATCTCACATGATTCCAAGAATGCAACACTGGGTGATGAATACCATTGGGATCCAGGAAAGCTGGTACGTCCAGTTTGTATTGACATTGTTAGTCTTAGTGGTTCCAGGTCGTCGATTCTACATGAAAGGCATTCCTGCTCTTACGCGGCTTGCTCCTGACATGAATTCACTGGTCTCTGTCGGGACTATTGCTGCTTTTGGTTATTCTGTGGTTGCTACGTTTGTACCATACCTTTTGCCTGAGGGTACCGTTAATGTGTACTACGAAGCTGCTGCAGTGATTGTCGCTCTCATTCTTTTGGGACGATTTATGGAGGCGAGAGCTAAGGGGAGAACGTCTGAGGCTATCAAACGCTTAGTAGGCTTGCAGGCTAAGGAGGCGCACGTGCTCCGTAATGGCGTAATGAATGATATTCCTGTCAAAGACGTTGTGCTTGGAGACATTATCGAAGTTCGCCCGGGAGAAAGGATTCCGGTCGATGGAGAGGTAAGTGAAGGTACCAGTTTTATAGATGAATCGATGATAACTGGTGAGCCTATACCAGTGGAAAAAATCGTTGGCAGTGGAGTTGTCGGAGGGACTGTGAACCAGAAAGGAGCACTGAGGTTGCGTGCTACTGCGGTTGGTGGTCAGACAATGCTGTCACAAATCATACGGATGGTAGAACAGGCCCAGGGGTCAAAGTTACCTATACAAGCTGTTGTGGACAGAGTGACATTGTGGTTTGTTCCAGCTGTGATGTTGGCAGCACTTTTTACATTCCTGATTTGGTTAGTATTTGGTCCATCACCAGCCCTGTCTTTCGCATTGGTTAATGCTGTGGCAGTGCTAATCATTGCATGTCCATGTGCAATGGGACTCGCGACACCGACATCTATCATGGTTGGTACAGGTCGTGGTGCAGAAATGGGAATTTTATTCCGCAAGGGAGAAGCCCTACAGTTACTCAAAGATGCCAAAGTTGTTGCTGTAGACAAAACCGGAACTCTGACTGAAGGTCGTCCAGTCATGACAGATCTGGAACTAGCTCAGGGTTTTGAACGTAATGAGGTATTAGCAAAAGTTGCCGCAGTTGAATCACGTTCTGAGCACCCTATTGCTCGCGCTATTGTTGAGTCGGCAGAAGGAGACGGCATTTTACTGCCAGAGCTTACTGAGTTTGATTCAATCACTGGTATGGGAGTACGAGCGACTGTTGAAGGGAGCCTTGTAGAAGTAGGCGCTGATCGATTTATGCGTGAGTTAGCATTGGAGGTAACGTATTTTTCCCGGATTTCTGAACGCCTCGGGAATGAGGGGAAATCACCTCTCTATGTTGCTATAGATGGTCGGTTGGCTGCAATTATTGCTGTAGCTGACCCTATTAAATCAAGTACTCCAGTAGCTATAAAGGCATTACATCAGCTTGGTCTCAAGGTCGCCATGATTACCGGTGACAATGCGAATACAGCTCAGGCTATTGCTAAACAATTAGATATTGATGAAGTGGTTGCGGAAGTGTTACCTGAAGGCAAAGTTGAAGCGGTGCGTCGACTGCAAGAAAATTACGGTAAAGTTGCTTTTGTCGGCGATGGGATAAACGATGCCCCGGCACTTGCAGTTGCAGATATTGGACTTGCAATTGGTACAGGAACAGATATAGCCGTGGAGTCAGCTGATGTTGTCTTAATGTCAGGAAACTTGCAGGGAGTTCCTAATGCTATTGGATTGTCTAAGGCAACAATCGGTAACATCAGACAAAATCTCTTTTGGGCATTTGCTTACAATGCAGCATTGATTCCAGTGGCTGCAGGACTGCTATACCCAGCTTATGGAATACTGCTCTCTCCAATTTTTGCAGCAGGGGCGATGGCGCTATCAAGCGTGTTCGTTCTGGGAAACTCATTGCGTCTGCGTCGGTTCCAGCCTCCTTTGGTTGAGGACGCTGAGCATTAACGCTGAGCATTAACAAGGTGGGCTTATGAATATCGGAGAAGCATCGCGTAAATCAGGAATATCCACCAAGATGATTCGTTATTACGAGCAAATTGGATTAATCCCTGCCTCCGAGCGTACGGAGTCAGGTTATCGTAAGTATGCTCTCAATGATGTTCATAGATTGGTTTTTATTCGTAGTGCCCGAGATCTCGGGTTCTCTCTGGAAGATATAGAAGGCTTGCTTACGTTATGGAATGACAAATCTCGCCAGAGCATTGATGTTAAACGCCTGGCTCAGGAGAGCATTGCTGACTTAGAACGACGTATGGAAAGTATACGTCAAATGACTGAGAAACTACGAGTTTTAATCCGGAGTTGTGCTGGGGATGAGCGGTCAGAATGTCCTATTCTTAGGACATTAACCAATGCTTCGGGCAAAGCCCGCACCGTAAACCGAGGAGGAGCGGTACAGCGCCGCTCTGGAGATAAGCTGAGCGGCAAAATGTAGTACTTTAAATTGGCCCATAATGGTGTAAGACTACGCAGTTTTAACACCATCACATTTTTTTCATTTTAAACAAGCGCGTGGCATCACTAATGCCCCCCTAAATGGTTGGTTGGTGCGGTTAAGGAAAGATCGCTATCACTTTCATCAGCTGTCAATTTTTGGACTATGCAACATTTATCTATGCTGCGGTCAGCGCTACAAAAAGCATTCAGCTCCTTACGTTGCTCTTCTAACGCTACTAATTCTTTGATTCGATGCTGAATGTGAATTAGGTGGGCGTTGATGATTGCATCTATCGGGCCACATTCTTTACCCTGATTATTGATTGCTAACAGCAAAGCGCGAATTTCCTCATGGGTCATATCGAGAGAACGGCAGCGGCGGATGAATAGTAGTTTTTCAAGACGGGTTTTGTCGTAGTGACGATAATTATTTCCTATGTCTCGTAAAGGTGCCTGCAGTGGACCTTCTTTCTAGTAGTAACGAATCGTTTCTACCGGACAGCCTGCTTTACGCGCCAACTCACCAATTTTCATATATCCCTCGTTTGAACTTGACTCTGTAGTTAGATTAGGGTCTTCAGTAGTCAGTATAGTAAACATATTGGGCAAGTGGTCCCGCAAAAAAGTAAAACTCTAGTAGGAAGGAAGCTGCTAGTTGTATTTAAAAATTAAGCTTGGTTGTGGGAGGCAAGATTCAGAAATCAGGCGAATTGAACAAGGCGAATGGTCATTTGTATGTTCATAATGATTGCAACCATTCGCATGTTGAAAAAGACCTAAATCATGATAAGCCTACTTACAAAGGTTGTGGCCATGACCATGACCAGAAATCGCATGATCAAGATGATCATGGCCTTAGTGGAGACTGTTGCGCGGCTGCGCCTACAAAGATTAAATAATCTGGGGGGGGCGAACTGAAATCCGCATTATGCAAATGGATTGTCCTGTAGAGGAAAAACTGATTAAAAAGAAATAAGGGGATGTATATGGCAGTTATGGGCCTTAATTCTAGACAGTGGCCAGAAGCTGCGATGATTATGGTGCTCTTTACTATTGCTGAACTCATTGAAGCAAAATCACTCGATAGAGCTCGAAATGCAATCGGATCTCTAATGGAATTTGACTCTCAAAACTGCAATGGTCCAACTATCAGTATGAACGATGACACCTTGAGGCTGCCCTCGCCAGAACAGCGCCATGGTCAGCACATCGCATATGATGATGATTTGGTTAAAGCAATGGTTCAATGGGTAGATAATTTTTTGAACACTAGATGATCAGTGGAGTCAGATGAATTAAGTCGGCATTTATTTTTGAACTTTAAGAATTATTTATTATTAAACCATGTGGGAAATCTAAACGATCAAGATTTTAATATCATACAAAAAATCTATCGACTTCTCTTGACCTTCCGGTTAGGGGAAGGTTTAACCTGAAGTTAGGTGGGGGCTGGTGAGATTTTTGGGAACAGGTTAATGGTTACTTGGTTCAATGGATTAGGAAATTTCCTTCAATAAATGTTACCCGAAACTATGTTACTTAAAGCTAACTACAGTATTAGTAAAAATCATTTGGGAGGTGAAGATGAACATTGGTGATGCAGCCCGCTTATCGGGAGTTTCGGCGAAAATGATTCGTTACTATGAGGAGGTTGGGCTAATACCATCAGTCTCCAGAACAGAGGCTGGTTATCGGATCTACAAAGATGCCGATGTTTATAAGTTACATTTTATACGTCGATGTCGAGATCTCGGTTTTTCTCTGTCACAGGCAGGAGAGTTACTTTCTCTTTGGGGAAATCATTCGCGTCAGAGTGCAGATGTTAAAAGTATAGTTGAATCTCATATTAATGATTTAACCTTAAAAATTGAAGAATTTCAACGTATGGCATCAATTCTTACCACACTCTCTGCTTGCTGCGCGGGAAATGAAAAACCCGACTGCCCAATACTGAAGGCTCTCTACCTCGCGGATACTTCCCATCTGCAGGACATAGAAAGCTGCCCTTAAACTTTCGACTCCCTTCAATGTTATTAGGTGATCGCCATGGGTGGGAATACGCAGTTTAGCTCGAAAGCTAGACCTTTGTCGTCAGGATGAGGTCGCATGCGGCCTGATTTTTAATTTATTAAAATTCATATGATTAAAGTCAACTTTATTTAATCAGTGCTAACAAGTAAGTTTGTGAGTGATTGGAAGCTGCTGTGGTCAAAAGTCGAAAAGAAAAAAGTACCGAAGCGAACTCCAAGTGTTTATTGGGTTTGTATAAGTCTCGGAAAATTAGTGGGTTGGTTTGATTCAAAAAGGACGGGACGAGTCGGCAGGGAGCGGTTATGGGAAGGATAGTTTTACCACAAACCATCCTTGAAGGTTACCTGTTAGCCAAGTCTCTTGATCAATGAGATGTGATCAAGAGACAGGCACCTTGGTCAGGGCGCACTCGATTCGGACGATGCAGCTCGTGCAGGTCATGCCCTCGATGGGCAGGCTGATCGCTGCTACGGTGGCACGACCAGCACTTGTTAATGGCATGCTCAAGGTGTCTTCTCAAAATTGAAATTAGACATACAGGGTACTTGAGGGTTACTATGTTGTAAGGTTAAGCCCTATTTTGAGCGCTGCTGGTTTGGACGATTTCGCTGCGCATAGACGCGGCGCGCCTTGGCTCGCAGGCTGTCTCCTGATCTTTGTCGGCGAGTGCGATCAAATTATCGCAGCCTCGTTAATTCTGAACGGCATGAGTAGCTGTTCGAGAGTTGGAATTTTTGAGAAATGACTTTACGCAAACAAGTTAACGCGCCCCGCGGTGCAAGCGACGATCTGGCTTCTTTGTCACAGAATGACGTTACGATCCTGGCCGAGACCTTCCGCCTACTGGGCGACCCGTCTCGGTTGAGAATAATGCTGTGCTGCATGAAGGGTTCCTCCTCGGTTGGGGACATCGCGGAATCCCTCGAGCTTTCGCAGTCGCTGGTCAGTCACCACCTGCGGCTGCTGCGTGGAGCCCGCCTTGTGAAGGGGGTGCGCCAGGCCAAGCAAATTTTCTATGAGGTGGACGACAAGCATGTGAACCAAGTGCTGCTGGACATGTCCACTCACATCGTCGAAGAGCACAACGACGATTAGCCGCGGGCGAAGCGCTCGTTGCGATGCGGATTGCGATCTATTACAAGCTGGGGCCGTATGACCGCCCGCGGCTACACTCAATGAGATGAATGCGGGTCCAATTCTGATCAATCAGAAGTTCAGCGCGCTTATCGACCGCAAGTGAGGCCTTATTGAATGCCATCGCGATGACCGCCTCAGCCACAAGTTCGCTGATCTGCGGGCCGACTACATGTACGCCGAGGATTTCGTCTGTCGTAGGATTTGCGATCACCTTGACGAGACCCGCTGTCTCGCTCAATGCACGCGCGCGACCGTTAGCCATGAACGGAAATGTACAGCTCCGATATGCAGCGCTCGCGTATTTGAGCTGCTGCTCGGTGCGACCTACCCAGGCGATTTCCGGGCTGGTGTAGATGACGTTGGGGATCGTGTTGAAATCGACATGACCGCGATGGCCTGCAATGCGCTCGACCACAGCGACACCTTCTTCCTCTGCCATGTGCGCTAGTATCAGGCCGCGCACCACATCGCCGATGGCCCAGATACTGAGCACGCTGGTGCGCCATTCGCCGTTCACCACGACGGGCGCCCATCCAGTTCAAGGCCGAAGGCGGCCCGAGTCATAAACGCCAGACCGTTTAAGAACTGCACCTTGTTTTTTCGGAACAGATAGAGTTTACCTTCGTTGCTCGACTTCACGACCTGATTCTTGCGCTCCAGCATCACAGCCACGTCCATGCGTAGCTCGCCCGTGGACATGATGCCGAGCGCGCCGAGGTGGTGCTTGGCTTGGTCGAAGTTTTTGGACGACTGCAGCAGCGCCTTTGACGGGATGCACCCGATGTTGTTGCATGTACCGTCTTGGGCTGGCTTGCCTTCCTTGGTTTTCCAGGCATCGACGCAGGTGACATTCATGCCTAACTACTCGGCGCGAATCGCTGCGATGTCGCCACCAGGCCCGGCGCCAATGACGATGACGTCGAAGTTCGTGTCCATGATTGAAATCTCCTAGATGTTTTCAGGCGCTTTCCTGCGTGGTGCTCGCGCTGCGATTTTGGCCAGCCAGCGCCCCGTTCGATCTGGCTTACGACCATCCGAACCTTCCGGCGGGTCATCCTCTATCTGCGTCAGCACTTGGATCTGGGCCAACATCATCACGACCTGATTGTGGACGACCTGCACAGGGCGTGGCCAAGAGGATAGGCGTACTAATTAGCCGCATCGCCGCCACTCATCTTTCGCAGTCCTTAGTATGATTTGCTAAAAATACATTGCATAAACATATGTTCATGTATTATATTTTACGTACAGTCAACCACCTAATTTCTGCGCGAGGCCCTGATGTCCCAATCGCACGATGAACATGGTCACGACCATGACCACACTCCAAAAGTGACCGGCGCTAACGAACGCAAGGTCTTGCTGTCCTTCTTCCTGATCTTCGGCTTCATGATCGTGGAGGCTGTCGGCGGCGTGCTGTCGGGCTCGCTGGCTCTTCTGGCCGATGCGGGCCACATGCTGACCGATGCAGCAGCGCTGGCTCTGGCATACGCGGCATTCCGGTTCGGGCGCCGACCAGCTGACAGCAAGCGCACCTTTGGCTACCTTCGGTTCGAGGTCATCGCCGGCTTCCTGAACGCTGTGACGCTCTTTGTGATCGTGGCATGGATCGCCTATGAAGCATGGGAGCGACTGCAAGCTCCGCCCGCCATCCTTGCCGGCCCGATGATGATCGTCGCCGTGCTTGGATTGTTGGTAAACGTTCTGGTGTTGTGGATCATGACCCGCGGAGAGACCGATCACGTCAACGTGAAGGGGGCCATCCTGCACGTGATGGGCGACCTGCTGGGCTCGGTCGGTGCCATCGTCGCTGCAGTGGTCATCTATCTCATTGGTTGGACGCCAATTGACCCCATCCTGTCGGTGCTGGTGGCAGCCCTGATCCTGCGCAGCGCCTGGAAGCTCCTGGCGAAATCGATCCACATTTTGCTCGAAGGTGCGCCCGAGGACGCTTCTCCGGAGCAGGTGGAACAAGGCCTGATGGGCGCGGTGCCTGGCTTGGCGGCCGTCAGTCATGTGCATGTATGGCAGCTTACCTCTGGTCGCACGATGGCCACGCTGCACGTTCGCCCTAGTGTGGCTGAGGAAGCGCGCACCGTGGTCAAGTGCGTAGAGGTGGTGCTTCGAGAGCAATTTGGCATCGAGCACGTGACGGTCGGGATCGAATGGAACTCTCCTGGTGAAAAGAACCTTTGCAGCTTGCAGCCGACAGGTGGGCCGCAAGGGCACACCCCACATGAGCATGACACTAGCCACAGCCATGAAAAGGGTCATAAGCACGACCATTCCGTCCCGGGTCATCAACACTGATGCTGCAGCCAGCGTAGTGCTGGCAGCTCAGGGACAAGAAATCCATGACTTCTCGAAAACACGCCAATGGCGACAATGCTCAGAATTGCGCCACCAATGCTCAGCGTTCGGCCCCAGAGTTCTTGGCGCTCTCTCATAGTGACGTCGCTGTTCTCGCTGAGACTTTTCTCCTGTTAGGAGATCAATCGCGCCTGAAGATCCTGCTGCAGTGCATGCGCGGATCAATCGCGGTGGGCGACATCGCAGAAACGCTCGATCTATCCCAATTCTTGGTCAGTCATCATCTGCGGCTCCTGCGTGGAGCTCGACTTGTGCGTGGATAACGTCAGGCGAAACATATCTTCTACGGCATCGCGGATGAGCACATCAGTCAAGTGTTTCAGGACATGGCCTGTCACTTCTCTGAGGAATGATTGCGAATTGCGTCGAACGCAAAGAAGCCTACTTTTTGCTGGGCATTTTCGCGATTGCGCAAGAGAGGTGCCAGCCCGTCAGCAACTGTAATGCGCCATCCCAGTCCTGAGTAAGCGCGACTTCGCCCATGCGTGATGTTTGGGTGACGGTTGTATGGATCTGACCGCACTCAATCCCCTGGGCCTCATCAGCCGACGCCAGCTTTCACTCCCTCCCATCGTGAGCGTAGAAATTAACCATGCTAACTCCATTAATTAAACAATTGAACATATCTTCATATGTGTGCTAAAATTCAATCTGCATTTTGAAAATGCGTCGAAACTGTAAGCACGTGCGCCGCACGCCAAAACCACAGACGATCGTAAACAGAAGGACAACAGCCTTCTTTTTTAATGATTAATATATGAATGTATGTTCATGTGTTTGTTGTATTTAAGCAGTATGTGCGGCGTGCGGCGAACCTAACTTGCAAAGTGTTCAGAGAACTTGGAGGTAGATATGACAAGGGAAATAACGGAGTACCAGGACAAGGCTAGGGAGCAGCTGAGCTTCCGTGTGGAGGGCATGGATTGCGCGAGCTGCGTCGGCAAAATCGAGAAGGCCCTTTCCCGAATGGATGGGCTGACGGACGTGCAAGTCAATTTTTCTAGCGAAACGCTGACGTTGACTCGCAATCTGAAAAGCCGCTTCACTGCTCGCGATGTAGCTAAGAAAATCAAAACTTTGGGGTTCGGTGTGGAAGAACTGCCAGTGTCGTCGCTCTCGATTGCGGCCGTATCGCGCCAATCGGTCCATGCACATGACCACAGCGAAGATCACAAGGATGGTCACGCTTGCGGCGGTGATCATGGGCACGGCCACACGCAAAAGACAAACGGCGGGCATGAACACGGCTCCTGCAGTGGACATGATCACACCTCACACGCTCGCCGCGAGCCCCCTGGTAACCCACCCAACGTTTCGATGCACGTGGAAGGCATGGACTGCGCGAGCTGCGTTGGCAAGATTGAAACGGCTCTTGCTCGCATGGCGGGCGTATCAGATGCCCGCATCAACTTCACGGCAGAAACGCTTGAGCTGACGCTCGCGTCTGGAAGTCCTACACATATTGGCGACATCGAGAAGACCATCAAAAGCCTGGGTTTCGGCGTCTCCGACGTGCGCCGCCTTGATGGATCCTCGCCTGCCGCGCCTGCCCGCGTGCCCTCAGCTATCACTCAACGCTGGTGGCAGACGAAGAAGGGTAAGCATGTGCAGGGCCTAGCAGCTCTCATGGGCTCGGCCTATGCAGTTGCTCAATTTATCCCCGGCTATGCCGAATGGATCTTCGCCGCTGCCGTGATCGCTGGCGTACTCCCGTTCGCGCGCAAAGCCTTCGCGCTGGCCATATCTGGCTCCCCGTTCTCCATCGAAACACTGATGGTTGTCGCCTCGCTGGGCGCGCTCGTGATTGGCGAGGCCGAGGAGGCCGCTGCTGTGGTGTTCCTGTTCGCGGTCGGCGAGCTGCTTGAAAGTGTGGCCGCTGGCCGCGCCCGCGCCGGCATTAAAGCGCTGGCTTCTCTGGTGCCTAAAACTGCTGTCTTGCTCGACGCCAATGGTGGGCAGCGCGAAGTGCCCGCTGCCTCCCTGAGCGTGAACGACCGGGTTTTGGTGCGCCCGGGTGATCGAGTGCCCGCTGACGGCAAGATCTTCCGCGGCGAAAGCAGTCTCGATGAATCTCCGATCACAGGGGAGTCCGTGCCGCGTCAAAAGGCCGGTGGCGATGACGTATTTGCCGGCTCGATCAACGTCGACGGTGTGCTTGAAGTTCTGGTTGAGAAGGCTGCATCGGACAACACCATCTCGCGCATCATCCAGCTCGTCGAGCAAGCTCAATCCTCCAAGGCGCCGACGGCACGCTTCATCGAAAAGTTCAGCCGTTACTACACCCCGGCCGTGATGGCCATCGCGGCGCTGATCGTCGTGGTTCCCCCGCTTACCATGGGTGGTGATTGGGGCACTTGGCTGTACCGTGGTCTTGCTTTGCTGCTAATCGCGTGCCCGTGCGCCTTGGTTTTGTCAACGCCGGCGGCCATTGCCTCGGGACTGGCTGTTGCTACTCGCCGAGGTTTGCTGATTAAAGGTGGCAACGCCTTGGAAACCATTGGTCGCGTTCGCACAGTCGCCTTCGATAAGACTGGCACGCTGACAGAGGGCAAGCCGCGCATCACTGAAGTCGTGCCTTTCGGGCAATCCAAGCAGCAACAGGTACTGGCGCTCGCCGCCGCCGTCGAGTCTGGATCGAATCACCCGTTGGCGAAGGCAATCGTTGCCCACGCCAAGAGCCTCGATGTGGAGGTTCCACAAGCCACCGAAGCATTCGCTATCCCGGGCAAGGCAGTTCGCGCTACCGTGAACGGCAGCAAGCTAGCCGTGGGATCGCCCGTCCATGCAGGGCAGATGGCCACGCTGACCCTCGCGCACCAGCAGGAAATCGCCAAGCTGGAAGATGGTGGCAAGACGGTGGTGGTTCTGTTCGACGAAGCAAGCAAGAATGTCATGGGCCTGTTGGCCTTGCGTGACGAACCTCGCCGTGACGCCCGCGAAGGCGTGGCCCAGCTCAAGGCGATGGGTGTGCGCTCGGTCATGCTCACCGGTGACAATCGGAGAACTGCGCAGGCCATCGCCGGCAAGCTGGATATCGAGTGGGAGAGTGAGTTGCTTCCGCAAGACAAGTTGCGCCTGGTCAACGACTTGAAGCGCGACGCGAAGGTGGCGATGGTCGGCGACGGCATCAACGACGCGCCGGCCTTGGCGACCGCCGATGTAGGGATCGCCATGGGCGGCGGCACCGACGTGGCCCTAGAGACCGCAGACGCTGCTCTGCTCAAGAGCCGCGTCACGGACGTTGCGCACCTGGTGGCGCTGTCCCGCGCGACGATGGCCAACATCCACCAGAACGTAGTGTTCGCCATTGGCCTCAAGGGCCTGTTCCTAGTCACCAGTGTGCTGGGTATCACTGGCCTTTGGGTTGCTGTGCTGGCCGACACCGGTGCCACCGCTTTGGTCACGCTCAATGCGCTGCGCCTACTCCGCTTTAAGGGTGCCCAAGAGCCAGCCGATGGCCAGAACGGAGGTCATCAAAGCTCTGTGTCCGTACAGGATGCCCATTGAGGTATTGCAGAGGGCTTGAACTGCCGTTGTTGCGGCGCCAAGCCCTTCCATATCTTCATCTGTAAATCGATCTCCGAAAACATCGATGTTAGGCGATAAAAGAATGCCTTTAGAACAACGAGTTTAAATAGATGGGATGATCGGACGTGGATAATGGGCTCAGATGCGTCCCTTTCGGCCGTAACTGCATCTCATGCGTTCACCGGGAGGCCGGAAGGTTCCAGAGCTTGTAGTCCAGTCCCATGCTCGTCATGGTCATCGAAAAAGGCTTGACCTTGACGTGGTTGTAAGGGCTAGCCTTTAGAAACATATGCGAACCGCTTCGGATGGACCGAAGCCCCGTAATAAAAAAGGTAACTTCCATGCATAAAAAAATCAGGATCATTTTGGTAGCTAGCGTCATCGCGGCCGTCGGGGGGATAGCGGTGGCTGCCCGAGATGGCAAGGATGAAAGTAAACCAGCAGCACCACCAGCTGGCGCACCGATGGCACCGCAGGTGCCTGTGGCTGAGGCCATCACGCGCACAATCACGCCGTCAACTGAGTTCACCGGCTTTTTGGCCGCACCGAAGGTGGTCGAGTTGCGCTCGCGTGTGGGGGGGCCGTCGACGCGGTGAGCGTGCCCGAGGGAAGTCTGGTACGCAAGGGGCAATTGTTGTTCCAGATTGACCCACGGCCTTTCCAAGTCGCGCTCGACACCGCCACGGCGCAGTTGCGGCAGGCTGAGGTGCTGTCCAGTCAGGCTCAGGCCGACTTTGATCGTGCCGAGCGGCTTGTTGCCAATGGCGCCCTGTCTCGGAAGACCTATGACGATGCAGTCTCCGCACGCAATGCGCGTCAGGCGCAGGTACAGGCGGCAAAGGCCACAGTCGCAGCGGCGCAGCTCGACCTGTCCTACGCGCGGGTATCGGCACCAATTGCCGGGCGCGTGGACCGAGTGCTGGTGACCGAGGGCAACCTGGTCAGCGGCGGCGGTGCAGGAGCAGCCACGCTACTTACCACGATCGTGTCCATCGATCCTGTGCACGTCTATTTCGACATCGATGAGGCAACCTACGTCAATGTGGTGAGCCGCTCGAGACCTGGTTCAGGGACTCATGCTTCGTTGCCCGTTCAAGTAGGCTTGAGCACTGACAGAAACTTTCCGTACAAGGGCGTGCTCGACTTCGTCGGCAATGCGATTGATAGAAGTACCGGCACGATCCGCGCTCGCGCGGTCGTCCCCAACCCTGATGGACGGCTGACGCCTGGGCTGTTTGCGAGGGCCAAGCTCTCCACCGCAAGCTCTCGGCAGGCCGTCCTCATCGACGACCAAGCGGTTGGCACCGATCAAGGCCGAAACTATGTTCTGGTCGTGGGTGAAAACAACCAAGCTCAGTATCGTCCGATTGAGCTGGGTCCCGTAGTCGACGGTCTGCGCGTTATAAACGGTGGCCTGCAGGGTGGCGAAAAAATCATAATCAAAGGCCTCGTACGACCTGGTATGACTGTCACGCCGCGCATGGTGCCCATGCAGGGGCCGGCAGCACCGGCCGCCGGCGCTCCCGACGCGACTAAGACTGCGGCTAGTGCCCCGGCAGTCCCTGCGGAGTCTGCCAAGGCCGCTGGGGCGGCTGGGGCCGATCAGGTCAAGGCTGACAGCGCAGCTGGCTCAGCGGAGGCTCGCAAATGAATTTCCCCCGTTTCTTCATCAACCGCCCTATCTTCGCAATCGTCCTTTCGGTGCTGATGCTGATCGCGGGCGCGATCAGCTACTTCCAGTTGCCACTGAGCGAGTACCCTCAGGTTACCCCCCCAACGGTACAGGTCACGGCGAGCTATCCCGGCGCCAATCCGCAAGTGATTGCCGACACCGTGGCATCGCCGCTAGAGCAAGCCATCAACGGCGTGGAAGGCATGATGTACATGCAGTCCCAGATGTCCACGGACGGAAAGATGGTGCTCACCATCTCTTTCGAGCAACACATCAACGCCGATATCGCGCAAATCCAGGTGCAGAACCGGGTGTCGCGTGCGCTACCCCGGTTGCCACCCGAGGTCCAACGCATCGGCGTTGTGACTGAGAAGACCGCGCCCGACATCCTGATGGTTGTGAACATGCTATCGCCAGGGGATCGTTACGACCCGCTGTATGTGTCCAACTACGCGATGCTCAACGTCCGTGACGAACTGGCACGCCTGCCGGGCATCGCCAACGTGTTGCTTGGTGGTGAGGGTGAGTACGCGATGCGGGTCTGGCTCGACCCCGAAAAGGTTGCGTCTCGTGGCATGACCGCTAGCGATGTGGTCGCCGCCATTCGGGAGCAGAACGTGCAGGTTGCGGCCGGCTCTATCGGTCAGCAGCCTAACGCCTCGTCTGCCTTTCAGGTCACCGTCAACGCACTCGGGCGTCTCACCACCGAAGAGCAATTCGGCGATATCGTCATCAAGGCTGGCACCCACGGCCAGGTTACACGCTTGCGCGACGTGGCACGTGTGGAGTTAGGTGCGGAGAACTACACCATGCGCGCCCAACTTGATGGCGGCAACACGGTTGGCATTCAGATCCTGATGACGCCTGGCTCCAATGCACTAGATGTGTCTAGCGCGGTACGCGCGACGATGGATCGTCTACAAGCAAGCTTTCCAGAGGGCATCGAGTACAAGATCGCCTACGATCCTACGGTCTTCGTGCGGGCCTCGCTTCAGTCTGTAGCGGTCACGCTGCTAGAGGCGATTCTGCTGGTGGTGATCGTGGTGGTGCTGTTCCTGCAATCCTGGAGAGCGTCGATCATCCCGCTGATCGCCGTGCCGGTCTCGCTGGTCGGCACCTTCGCCGTAATGCACATGTTCGGCTTCTCGTTGAACACACTGTCATTGTTCGGCCTCGTACTCTCAATCGGCATTGTTGTGGACGACGCCATCGTCGTGGTAGAAAACGTGGAGCGCCACATGGCACTTGGCGAGTCGCCCAAGGACGCAGCGCTCAAAGCCATGGACGAGGTTACTGGCCCGATCCTGGCCATCACCTCGGTGCTGGCGGCGGTCTTCATTCCCTCGGCGTTCCTGTCTGGGCTGCAAGGCGAGTTCTATCGCCAGTTCGCGCTGACCATCGCGTTCTCGACCATTCTATCGGCGATCAATTCGCTCACACTGTCGCCCGCGCTGGCCGCCATCCTGCTCAAGCCGCATCATGGCGCGGCCCAGCCCGATCGAGTCACGCGCCTCATCGACGGCCTGTTTGGTGGCTTCTTCCGCCGCTTCAACCGCTTCTTTGACAGCGCCTCGAATGCTTATGTCGGAGGCGTGCGCCGCGCAGTTCGCGGAAGTGCTGTGGTGCTGCTGCTCTATGTCGGTTTCCTGGGGTTGACGTGGCTGGGCTTTCATAAGGTACCTGCCGGCTTTGTGCCCGCACAGGACAAGTATTACCTCGTGGGCATCGCCCAGCTTCCGACTGGTGCCTCGCTGGACCGCACCGACGCGGTTGTCAAGGAAATGAGCAAGATCGCGCTTGCCGAGCCTGGCGTCGAAAGCGTGATGGCATTCCCCGGCTTCTCCTTCAACGGCCCAGTGAATCAGCCCAACACCGCGCTGGTGTTCGCCATGCTCAAGCCCTTCAACGAACGAAAGGACCCGTCGTTGTCGGCGTTCGCCATTCAAGGCAGGCTCATGGGCAAATTCAGTCAAATACCGGACGGCTTCGTCGGGATTTTTCCTCCGCCACCAGTGCCTGGTCTGGGTTCAATGGGCGGCTTCAAGTTGCAGATCGAAGACCGTGCGGGCCTGGGGCCAGACGCACTTGCACAGGCCCAAGGTCAGATCATGGGCAAAGCCATGCAAGCGCCTGAGCTGGCCAACATGTTGGCCAGCTTCCAGGCCAATGCTCCACAGTTGCAGGTGGACATCGACCGCGTAAAGGCCAAGTCGCAAGGTGTGTCGCTGACCGAAGTTTTTGACACGCTGCAGATCAATCTGGGCTCGCTTTATGTCAATGACTTCAATCGATTTGGCCGAACTTACCGAGTGATGACGCAGGCCGATGCGAAGTTCCGTATGCAGGCTGAAGACATTGGCATGCTGAAGGTGCGGAACGCTTCGGGGGACATGATCCCGTTGAGCGCGATCGCGACGATCACACGTAGCTCCGGTCCCGATCGAGTGATGCACTACAACGGGTTCCCATCAGCTGACATCAGCGGCGGACCAGCACCGGGCTATTCGTCTGGCCAGGCTACTGCCGCGATCGAGAAGATCGTGAGCGAATCGCTGCCGGACGGCATGACCTACGAATGGACTGACTTGACGTTCCAAGAAAAGCGGGTTGGCAACACCTCCATCTACATTTTTGCGTTGGCAGTGCTGTTGGCATTCTTGTTCCTGGCCGCTCAGTACAACAGTTGGTCGCTTCCATTCGCTGTTCTGTTGATCGCGCCCATGGCGTTGCTTTCGGCGATCGCCGGTGTTTGGCTTACGGGCGGCGACAACAATATCTTCACGCAAATTGGCTTCGTGGTGCTCGTAGGCCTGGCAGCCAAGAATGCAATTCTGATCGTGGAGTTTGCCCGTGCCAAGGAGAGTGAAGGTGTCGATCCGTTGGCGGCCGTGCTTGAAGCGGCGCGGCTGCGGCTGCGCCCGATTCTGATGACGTCACTGGCTTTTATCGCTGGCGTGATACCGCTGGTGCTCGCGAGTGGAGCGGGTGCCGAGATGCGTCACGCAATGGGTATCGCTGTGTTCGCCGGCATGTTGGGCGTGACGGCATTCGGTCTGGTGCTCACGCCGGTGTTCTACGTCGTAGTGCGCAAGCTGGCGTTGCGTCGTGAAGCCAGTCAAGCCCGCGTCGGTATGAGCGACAAGCATAACGGCCAGGAGGAATTTTGAGATGAAGAAACCTTTCGCACTCACACAACCTGCCAAGAGCTTGGCACCGGTAGCTTTCGCGATAGCGTTAGCCGGTTGTTCCATGGCACCCAAGTACGATCGGCCGCCAGCGCCGATTGATATAGCATATCCTTCGGGCGCGGCCTATGCAGAACCGGCGAAAGCGACGTCAGAGGCCCCAGCCACGGACGCGGCCGATATCGGCTGGCGAGATTTCTTCCGCGACCCGCTGTTGCAACAATTGATCGGTATCGCGCTGGAGAGCAACCGCGACATGCGCAAAGCTGCGCTCAACGTTGAGGCGGCGCAGGCACTGTACCGCATTCAGCGCGCTGAGGTGCTCCCGAACTTGGGGGTATCCGGCAGAGGGGCCGCAGAACGACTGCCAGCCGATCTCAGCAACACCGGCGCTGCCGACGTCGTGCGTCGTTACGAGGTTGCTGGGGTGACCGCTGCCTGGGAACTGGACGTCTGGGGCCGTATCCGCAGCCTCAGCAACCAAGCGCTGGCTTCCTACTTGGCTATGGACGAGACTCGCATAGCGACGCAGATGAGTTTGATCTCTGAGGTTGCTAACGCCTATCTCACGTTGCGGGCTGACCAGGAGTTACTGCAGTTAACAGGCGAGACGCTCGGCACGCAAAAGCGTTCGCATGAACTTACTGCCCAACTGTTCGAGGCTGGCAATGCCACGCAACTTGACGTGCGCCGCTCGGAAATTGCACTGCGTACAGCCGAGGCCAACTTCGCGGACTACACACGTCAAACGGCCAAAGACCGAAACGCGCTAGTGCTACTGCTCGGCCAGCCGCTGACGCTTGAGCTGTCGCAGCAACTTGACAAAGCCATAGTGCTGCCGGATGGCATCGTGCCGACCGAACTGCCCAGTGGCCTACCTTCTGAGTTGCTCGTGCGCCGACCGGATGTGCGCGCGGCCGAGCAGGTACTTCTGGGTGCCAACGCCAGTATCGGAGCAGCGCGAGCCGCTTTCTTCCCCACCATCAGCTTGACGGGTTCTGCGGGGACGGCAAGCGCATCGCTTGATGGGCTCTTCGAATCGGGTTCGCGCGCCTGGAGCTTCTTGCCGCAGATTACGGTGCCTATTTTCCGGGGTGGCGCGTTGCGCGCCAATCTGGATGTGGTGCACGTAAAAAAGCGCATCGAGATCGCCAACTACGAGAAGTCCATTCAAGTTGCTTTTAGTGAAGTGGCTGATGGCCTTGCCGGCAAGCGAACACTTGATGAGCAGATTCGTTCAGAGCAATTCCTGGTTGCTGCTAGTCAGGGCATGTATGACCTGGCCGAGCAACGTTTCAGGGAAGGTGTGGACGATAACCTCACCTTGCTTGACGCGCAGCGTACGCTGTACAGCGCGCAGCAGACGTTGGTGCGTACGCGTCTGGCTCGGTTGAGCAACCTTATCGCGCTCTACAAGGCTCTGGGAGGCGGGTGGACAGAGAGCACACCAAGTGGTGTGGCGCAAGCGAGTCGATAGTTAGTTTTTCCCTACTGGCACTGGTATTGGATATTCGTACCAAGAAATGACGCATGGTGGCAGTCGCCTCCATGCGTGTGTAGATGAGTATGAAAACCGGCGAGCTTGCAAAGCTAACGAGGACTCTCTGGGTTCTACGAGGCTCAGGGTCTTTTACCTGCTCCTGATCGTTATAGCAACAACTAAAGGCAATAAAGGCAGGAGCAAGTTGAGCGGTTGCAGCTTATACTAAGTTGCAAAGTATTAGGTATCAGTCTGGAGCAGATCCGGACTATCTCAGGGGGTAGCTTTGACCGACATTTTTAATGTATTACAGGTAAATTTGGGATCGCTTTACGTCAATGATTTTAATGGATTTGGCCGTACCTACCGTGTAATAACTCAAGCTGATGCCCCATTCCGTATGCAGGCAGACGATATTGGATTATTGAAAGTCAGGAATTCTGCTGGTGATATGATCCCTTTATAAGTATTGATCAATATCAAACTAACTTCAGACGCTGATCGCGTTATGAGATACAACGGCTATCCATCCGCTGATATTACGGGAGTTACTGCATCAGGATATTCTTCTGGTCAGGCTACAGATGCTATTGAGAAAATAGTTAAGGAAAATCTACATGAAGGTATGGCGTACGAATGGACTGATCTGACCTATCAGGAAAAATTAGCGGGCAATTCCGCACTGTATATTTTCCCATTGGCGGTATTCTTTGCATTCTTGATTCTTGCCGCTCAGTACAACAGTTGGTCGCTTCCATTTGCTGTGCTGCTTATTGCACCAATGGCACTCCTTTCTGCAATTGGCGGTATATGGATCTAAACGGTGATAATAACATCTATACTCAAATTGGCTTCGTTGTTTTAGTCGGGCTGGCCGCAAAAAATGCCATTTTAATCGTTGATTTTGCAAGGACTCAGGAGAATTAGTGACGATCACCGCTTGGGGCCGTACTCGAGGCAGCGTACTTACGTTTGCGTCCTATTTTGATGACTTCTCTTGTATTTATTGCTGGTGTGATATCTCTTGTACTAGCTAGTGGTGCTGGAGCAGAAATGCGTCACGCCATGGGTATTGCAGTGTTTGCCGGTATGCTTGGTGTAACCTTCTTTGGATTACTACTTACGCCGGTGTTTTACGTTATAGTAAGAAATCTGTCATTAAGAAAAAACGCAGAAAGTATAGTCAATCTTTAGTGAAAAGATATCAGAGTGAAATGAGTTTAGACCTTGACCTTACAACAGTGGAAAGCCCTACAATCAGAAGTACTCAAACCAAACTGGAGGTATATAAATGCAATTTCATTTAGAAAATATGACATGTGGGGGCTGCGCCCGGACGGTAACTAAAGCAATTAAGGATATAGACCCAGAGGCTACAGTTTTAACTGATCCTCCGACTCGTAAGGTGACGGTAAAAACTTCATTATCAGTTGAAAAGGTCTCCTATGCTCTAATTGAAGCAGGCTTCCCTCCTCGGGATTAGTATTTTCCTTTTACGGTTGCCTCCTGAATGAGGCAACTTTAAATTTCGCATTCAGGGCATTCATTCATAGACTGGACCTTAAGAATTAAGCCCATGCAGTATCCCATCTAACGTGATGTTTTGTTTGTCTTTTGACTGTTGGGCTTTTTGGGCGTTCTTCGTTATATAACGGGTCGCCCAATCTATCCTCTCCGCTATTTCTGACCATGCGTGCTGGCTGATGCTTTCAAGATCGGCAACAGCCAAATTTCCACATTTTTGGCGGCCTTGAATAGCTAGACTGATGGCATGATTTGAAGAAAGACGCTTCGCCGAATGATCAGAGCGAGCAGGCTTGACCATACCAAACCATCTACAATCGCTTTCTGTGCCGCCATAAATTTCTGCAAGTTTGTATGGGATTTCAACTCTTTGAATCGCAACTTCACCTGCCAGCGACAACGATAGATTGCCATAACATCATCCGCTTAGTAGGTTTCCCGCGGGAGGTTGATAAGCCAGATGCAAAATCGTATTTCTCCGGCAAAACAGAGCCTTATTACTCTGAATATCTGCTTTCCTCGACGAACTTGCAAATCGAGCGTAAGCGCCTCATAAACCGCGCATTCTAATCACCTAACACGCAGAATAAGATCAAGTCTCCAACCATAAGGAGATTTAAAATGGCAAACGATGCACCAACCAATAATGGCAAACGCTAATCAAGCAATCTGAATCGAGTTCATTATCAACACTCACATTTTGTAAGCTCAATCAACTCAATCCCTCAACGTTCTCTGCCAAGCGCCAGCAACTCAACAACACTGGCGCATCTCAAGGTTTTGTTAGAGCAGAAGTCGTTGAAAAGATAACTCAGTATCAGGCCCAAGTGGCAACCGCCAACATGACACTCTTCGTCAATGATATCGAACTGCGCAATCCCCAATGCACGCCAGTAAGTAACCTGGCTGAACTCATCGGTGCGCTATCATGAAAGGCATGCTGAGCTCACTAGAGATTTATCTGTATCGTGAAAGTGTCGATTTTAGAAAGTCCATCAACGGCCTTGCCGCGATTATCGAAAGTGACACCGATTTACCGTTAGTAAGTGGCGCATTATTCCTGTTCACCAAAAACAGCGCGATAAAATCAAAGTGTTGTGCTGGCGTGTGCCACGAACAAAAGGTTAATACCTTTTGGATCTGTATTTCTGATGAGAGAAGGCCTCTCGAAATCTACCTGTAGGGGGCGGTTTCAAAACCACCAAGTGCTTCTGTAAAGTGCGGTTTGGAGACTTATCTGATCGCTCATTCAACACTGAGTTCACCTTCGCAGGTGATCTACACTTCGGAGCAGCTATTTAGTAAGGTATTCAATTCTTCAATCTATCTAACCGAGTCCACATAGGACAACTGCATAGACTGGAGCCTCGATTTACATTAACGAGGACTCCTCATGCGAAAACTATCTCCATTTATTCTGGCGCTTGCGCTGTCTCCTTTTGTTCAAGCTGAACCTGTGTCTGAAGTGTCGCCCGTTGGCAAAATTGACGGCATGGTTTCTTTACCTGTCACGGGTATGAAAGCGGTCGAAAGCAATAACCGTATTATTTTTATGTCAGACAGTGGCCGGTTCGTCATTGATGGCACGCTCTATGATGCCTGGTCCAAAAAGCCGCTTACCAGCCTTGAAGAAATTCGAGAAGCGGGAAACACGCTGGACTTAAGTCGCCTTGGCTTAAAAATGGCTGATTTGAACCCACTGACTTTAGGCGAAGGCAAAAAGAAAGTGGTGGTCTTTGTTGACCCTCGGTGCCCACATTGCCATGAGCTTTTGAAACAAGCCCTGCCGTTAACCAAAGAATACACCTTCCAAATTCTCCCTGTGCCAGTGCTTGGTCCAGATTCAGAGCGTCAGGTTCGCCAGCTTGGCTGTGCGCGTGACAAGAAAGCGGCCACCGATGCATTGCTGAATGGCCGGATTGGTAACCTAGAACAGGATGATGCCTGCAACTTAGAACCAATGCAGCGTACCTTGGTGACGGCTCAAATTCTGGGCATTCAAGGTGTGCCTTTCATTGTCGCCAATGATGGTCGCATCAGCCGAGGTCGTCCTTATGACCTTTCTGCTTGGTTGGAGGGGCGTTAATGAAAGCCTCTTTGTATTCAGGACAACGCGCTTCAGAGCTATTGCCAGTATTGGCCTATTCAGACGATGAGCAACTGTTTTTCATGGAAGACCAAAGTGTTGGCTTTGGTTTTCTATGTGACCCATTGCCGGGTGGTGATGAGTCTGTTGCAGACAGGGTTAATGTTCTACTCAACAACGACTGGCCAAAAGACACTTTGCTGCAATTTGGCCTTTACGCCTCGCCTGATATTCAAACCGACCTTCAGCGCATGATGGGCTTACGGCATCGTCAATCTGATCCATTGCTTAGGGCGTCGATACGCAAACGTGCGGATTTCCTCGATGGGGGCACGGTTCAATCGATAGAAGAATCGACCCAGACTCAGGTACGCAACTTTCAACTGATCGTCACCTGCAAATTGCCTTTGGAAAGTCCTATTCCGACGGAGCGTGAGTTGAGTCGAGCATCCGCGCTTCGGGCTTCTTTCTCGCAAGCGCTGGCAACGGTTGGTTTTCGCGTCACTGAGATGACTGACCGAAACTGGCTCGCGGCAATAAGTGCTCAGCTTAACTGGGGAAAAGATGCTTCCTGGCGTAATCCATCACCAATCCGCAGTGAGGCAGATAAACCACTTCGGGAGCAAGTGTTGGATTATGACCGAGCTATCAAGGTGGATAGCCAAGGTCTGATGCTGGGCGATTACCGAGTTAAAACCTTATCGTTTAAACGCTTGCCTGAGCGGATCTGGTTTGGTCATGCCGCAAGTTTTGCGGGCGATATGATGACGGGCAGTCGCGGTTTACGCGGCAGCTTTTTGCTAAATGTCACCATTCACTTTCCCTCAGCTGAGGCGATGCGATCTCGTTTAGAGACGAAGCGTCAGTGGGCGGTCAATCAGGCCTATGGCCCGATGCTCAAGTTTGTGCCGGTGCTTGCAGCCAAGAAAAAGAGATTTGATGTTCTTTTTGAAGCTTTGCAAGAAGGTGATCGTCCTATTCGGGCAAATATGACTTTGACGCTGTTTTCCCCAACGGAAGAAGCGTCCATCAGTTCTGTTTCAAATGCTCGAACCTATTTCAAAGAACTCGGATTTGAGCTGATGGAAGACAAGTACTTCTGTTTGCCCATTTTTCTGAATGCCCTGCCATTTGGTGCCGACCGCCAGGCGATGAACGACTTGTTTCGATTCAAGACCATGGCGACACGGCATGTGATCCCTCTGTTGCCTTTGTTTGCGGATTGGAAAGGCACTGGCACGCCGGTGATTAACTTTGTTTCCCGTAATGGCCAGATCATGAGTGTGTCCCTTTATGACTCGGGCAGTAATTACAATTGTTGCATCGCGGCGCAATCGGGATCGGGTAAGTCATTCCTGGTGAACGAAATCATCTCCTCCTACCTATCAGAAGGCGGGCAATGCTGGGTGATTGATGTTGGCCGCTCTTATGAAAAGCTGTGTGAAGTCTATGACGGTGAGTTCTTACAGTTCGGGCGAGACAGTGGCATTTGCTTAAATCCGTTTGAAATCGTTGAGGACTATGACGAAGAAGCGGATGTGTTGGTTGGGTTATTGGCCGCAATGGCCGCACCTACGCAGTCATTAACCGATTTTCAGATGGCAAACCTAAAGCGTCAGACCCGTGAACTGTGGGAGAAAAAAGGTCGTGCCATGTTGGTTGATGATGTGGCAGAGGCTTTAAAAAATCATGAAGACCGACGTGTGCAAGACGTGGGTGAGCAGCTCTATCCGTTTACGACACAGGGCGAATATGGCCGATTCTTTAATGGCCACAACAATATTCGCTTCAAAAACCGTTTCACCGTTCTGGAGTTAGAAGAGCTTAAGGGGCGTAAGCATCTACAACAAGTAGTGTTGCTTCAGCTTATCTACCAAATCCAACAAGAGATGTACTTAGGTGAGCGGGATCGTCGCAAGATTGTGTTCATTGATGAAGCTTGGGATCTGCTGACTCAAGGTGATGTCGGTAAGTTCATTGAGACGGGTTACCGTCGATTTCGAAAATATGGCGGCAGTGCTGTAACGGTAACGCAGTCGGTCAACGATTTGTATGACAGCCCAACAGGTAAAGCCATCGCTGAAAACTCGGCCAATATGTACCTGCTTGGCCAAAAAGCTGAAACCATCAACGCGCTCAAAAAAGAAGGCCGCTTGCCACTAGGTGAAGGCGGCTATGAATACCTGAAAACGGTTCATACCGTCACGGGTGTCTATTCCGAGATTTTCTTTATTACCGAAATGGGCACCGGGATTGGCCGCCTCATTGTCGATCCGTTTCACAAGCTGTTGTACTCGTCCCGTGCAGAAGATGTAAACGCGATTAAACAGTTAACGCGCAAAGGCCTTTCTGTTGCTGATGCCATCTCTCAGTTGTTGAAGGAGCGAGGCTATGAATAAGACCACGCTTTGGCCATTTATGGCCTCTATTACTTTGTCTATTGCAGGCAGCGGTTTAATGACCAGCTGGCTCTTAATGAAAACACTCGAACCCATCCACAGCCAGTTGGCGTTAAGTACGCCCATTGCAGTCGTAGATTTTGGGGAGGCGGTGTTGTCACTGGGCCCCAATGCCAGCGAACAAGACATCGAATCCAGGTTGCTTCAGACCAATCAGCAAATTGAAAAGTTAAAAACAGCCGGTTTTATCGTGCTGGATGCCCAAGCGGTGGTGGGTGCTGATGATTCCGTATTTGTGCCAGTAGGCTCAAAGGAGGTGTCTCATGCAGATACTCCGTAAAAGAATGCCTTGGCGGCCATACCTCATCCGGTTGACTGTTCTTGCGTTAATCATGGCCTTGGTAGGCACCTACGCCATGATGCGCTACCGAATAGGTATTGATACCCAGCAAGAGCGCTGCCTGCCTGATACCACGGTGTATCTGATTGACCTATGGAATAAAGAGCCCGTTAAGGATGGTTTGTATGCCTTCCACTCAAAAGGACTTGCTCCGTTATATAACGACGGTACTCGGATGCTGAAACGCCTAACAGGGATGCCAGGGGATGAAGTCAAGGTGACGCCTGAGCATGTACTGGTGAATGGTGCTGAAGTCTCTACCGGCATGGCATTAGCCCAGCGTCTTGGTGTGGCTGAAACAGAATTTAGCCGCTCATTGACGCTGCAAGAAAACGAGTATTGGTTTTCCGGTGAGGCCGCAACGAGTTTCGACTCCCGCTATTGGAACGCCGTTAAGCGCGAGCAGATTGTCGGTCGCGCTTGGCCGCTTTGGTAGGAGGTAGATGATGCAAAGACTATGTCTCTTATTTTTGTTGGTTGCGCCATTGGCTTGGGTTCAAGTGTCCTGGGCACAAGAGCCTTTTCCGTTGTCTTACGAAGACAAAAAGATCGTCGAAATGAGCCGCAGCATTTTACAAAGTGCTGTGGATGGTTCATCTGAATTTATTGAGCCTTTTGCACCGATTGAACAACCTGCGTCGCTCAAACACAACGATGAATGGTTGATTTTTGCGTCGTCTTCACTGGGAGATTCGTCACTGAAGCAGCTATTTAAAGAGGCCAGTGCTACCGGCGCTATTGTGTTGTTTCGGGGAATTCCTGAAGGAAAGACCTTGGGGGCGGCTATCCGTGATTGGCATACGCTGATGACGGGGCTTGATCCTGTTCCTCAGGTTCGAATCGATCCGAAAGCCTTTGTGCACTGGCGGGTGACTAGCGTGCCTGCCATTTTCCGCATAGAAGATGACAAGGTGACTGCAAGTGCACTAGGGGTTTACAGCAACGACTGGTTGCAGCGTCAAATTGAAACAGGCAATACCGGTTCATTGGGTCAACGCGGTCCTATTCATTCCATTTTAGAACCGGATTTGATGCAAGTGGCGATGCAGCGTTTACAGTCGATTGACCTGGGCGCATTAAAGAAAAAAGCCATTGAGCGTTTCTGGTCTCGCCAAACTTTCACTGACTTACCCAAAGCCACGCAGTATCGGATAAGAATGGTTGATCCAACCATCGTCATGAAGCGGCCACTATTGGATGCCAATGGCCGAACATTGATCCCAGCAGGAACGCGTATTAACCCGCTAAAAGCCTTGCCGTTTACTCAGCAGCTTGTGGTGTTTAATGCGTCGAACGCTGAAGAAGTGGACGCAGTTGCGCATTGGCTTGAGACGCAAGATAGGACACTGCGCCGCATTACGCTTATCACCACGCAGCTCGACCGTACTCAAGGTTGGAATAGCCTCAATGCGCTCGAAAAGACATTGGACAGTCCGGTTTACCTTCTCAATGCCTCGCTAAAGCAGCGCTTTGATCTGCAAGTCACCCCATCGTTTGTTCAAGCAAAGGGGCTCGCGTTTGAAATAGAAGAAATTCCAGCAAAGGAGCTTGTTCATGAAAAAGCTCAATAATACGTATCGTCTGTTGCGGACTCTCGTTGTCATGTTTGTCCTGGGCGCATCTATTTCTGCTAAAGCCGAACTGACCTGCCCAGACGCGGGTTTATTGTCCGGTAAGTTGCTGACGGATGTTTGCTGGTCATGCATTTTTCCTATCCGGGTTGCAGGTCTTCCACTTGGCTCTGGCAGTGTCCCAAGCGGCGCATCAAACAAGTCGTTTTGCTTATGTGAAGACAACTTAGGTGTGCCAAGGCCAGGTATTGTTACCAGCATGTGGGAGCCAGCGCGTCTGATTGAACTGGTCAGAACGCCGGGTTGTTCGCCTTCACTGGGAGGGATTCGCTTACCGTTAGGTGATAGGCGATTGCAAGGTGGTCATGGTGAAGGTGAATACGATACCGGTGATCTTGCTTTCTATCATTACCATTATTACGCCTTTCCGCTTTTGGTCATGCTCGATTTGTTCATGGATGGCAATTGCAATGCCGATGGTTACATGGATTTTGACTTGATGTATTTGTCGGAATTGGACCCAACATGGCTGAACGATGAACTGGCCTTTTTTACTCAGCCTGAAGCTGCTGCTGTTGCTAATCCATTGGCTATCTCTGCTTGTACCGCTGACGCTGCTTCATCAACGCTTGGTAAACCCATCGATCAGTTGTTTTGGTGTGCTGGCAGTTGGGGCCATCTCTATCCGTTATCTGGCCACACCTTAGCCTTTGGTTCATTAGCAGAAAACACCAGCCATTTAGCGGCGCGTGCAATCGCGGCTCAACACAGGCGTGGTCTTGCAAGACGAACAATGGGGAGCAGTGCGCTATGCCGACCTGTTATCGAACCCATGCTGCCGAAATCCCAATACAAGATGAGTATGTTCTTCCCTGTACCGGAAACTGAAAGTGCGCATGTCATCGGTGAAAGCACCATGAAATGGGGAGAGTGGCGAACGATCCCCGGTGCCGGTGAAGATGCGCTCTACATTTTGTGGCGCTGGCAAGACTGCTGTAACTCGGGAGGTTAACCATGAAACCAACACTTTTTACCCGAGTTTTAGCGGGTATTTTATCAATCACTATGGCGTGCCTGCCCTTACATGGTGTGGCCGCTGATGTGCAGCGCCAATCCGGCTTAAGCGGACAACAAGAAGGTAAGCAATTGCTGCAAAACTGGACGATGCCCGCACTCAATGGCAATACATTGTCGGTGCCGAATGGCAGTGGTAATGAGTCCATTAACTTGCAAGAGCTTTTCCCTGGTATGGATCAGGGCTCATTGGATGTCTTAACGGGCGTTTATGGCTCTGATGCCAGCATGAATCAATTGGGGACACAGCGCCAAGAGAGCATGGCATCCGAAAGTGGCGCTACGGGTGAAGCATTTCGTTCGCTACAGGAAATCAAAGACAGGTCTCGGCCAGATATGGTCAATGATCCGCTTTGGGCATTAACTGATGCGGTTCAAACTGACCCAAATCTATTAACGCAAAGCTTCCCCGGCTGTGAGTCTCAAGGTGAAGGCAGCCCAAACTACCAGCAATGTGACAGGCTCAATACAGCGGTTAACAGCTGCACGATTACTCACGATTACACGGCAGGCATTATTGAGCATGTTTCAGGACCAATGAACCTTCGCTCTTGTGGTGAGGGATGTCTTGAAGTTTGGATTGGACGAATTGGCGACAACTACTGGAGTGGCCGTTGTAAAGTGTTTGAACAGGCCATCACACTCAAAGTCGTGAACCCCGATGCGATTACCTCAGCCGTTCTTGAATACGCCAAATGGGATGACTACATGCAAGTGTGGCTTGGTGATCAGAAAGTCTGGTCTGGGCCGAACAATAACTTTCCACCAGAAACGGCTGGCCGCTGCGAGCTCAGTACAAGTTGGGAGCGCAATCCTAATACTGACTTAACCTCTAAGCTAAAAGCGGTAGAGCCCGGTTTAGAAGTGCCAGTAAAAATTCGCGTATCGGTAACGGGTAGTGGTGAGGGGTATGCACGTATCAAGGTGCGCTTTGATCCAACCAAGGTGGTGATGAATGATAGTTGGTCGCCACAATCCTGTATCGAACAAGCAGCGGATATCCCGACTAAGTTTTCAGACTACAGCATTCAATGCACGGATCAGCCGTCTTCAACCAACGGATGTACGGTGGTCAATGGTGTTTCAGTTTGTGAATCCTACTTTGCTCCAAGCCCTGTGGCTGGCATATCGCCTTTGTGTCGGCGTGTACAAGTCAGTGTGGATGATGAAAGCTATAAGGGGATTGAAAATCAGGCCTGCCAAGTGCTTGAAGCGAATCCTTCCTGTGGATTCATGTCGTCAGAATGTGCCGAAACCAATGATAAAGGTGAATGCATTCGTTTTACCGATACCTATGACTGTGGATTGCAAACCAGCGATCCAAAGTGCGTGGTATCCAATCTTATGCCGAGTAGTTTTGAGGCATGTGAGCCTACTCAGACGATTACGCCATTTACTGAAACCAAGCATGTACCGGATTACCAGGTGTGCGAGAAGATCAGCACGCTTACTCAGTGTCAGTTAGAACGACGTGTATCCGCTGAAACCCATCAACAAAGCTGGTCCATTGAGCGCGGTTGCTTTAGCTCTGAAACGCTCAGCTTTGTTCCACAGCACAGCAGTACCATGCAAACTGGAAACGCGACGCTGAGAGTGTTTGATAATCAAAATACTGAGATAAAAATCACCGAGTCGCCGTCCAAGGCAAATGGCTGGAAAACGACACTCTCATTGACGGGCAACAAGGAGACGGTCACAGAGACGAAACCGTCCATTAAATACCCTGAAATGACCTGTCCAAAAGGAACCTTGGTTGGCTCATTGTGCAAGGTCGTTAATGGGTCGATTATTTCGTGGCATGAACCGCAGGAAGTCACGCGTTCCAGATGTGAGTCCGGCTGGAACAAAGTCGATTTCGATACTTGCAGCCGAGAAGTTCAGAAGTGTTTGGCTCCTGCGAAACTGAGTGCTTCCTTGACCTTCTCTGGCAAATACTTAGAGCAAGACGTTGTTCATCAATCAAGTGATCCGGGCATAGACCAATGCTTGATGCAAACGGATCAGTTCACTGCGGTGCAGTGGCAGTGTTTGGATACGGGCATAAAACGAATCGACGGGTTAACAGTTGGTAGTGGCGAGTTGGCCAATCTTGGAAGCCTTTATCCGACGGTTGTTTCGTCTCCTGCTCATTTAACCAGTCGTGGCAGCTCTGATGGACTGGGGCTCTCATGCTGGAGGGCAAAAGCGACCTACAATGCTTCGACTGCTCATCCAGAATTCAACATGGGCAGCTCAGATAGCTGGGTAGATGCCAATGGTAATACACAAACCATCGTCAATAACGGACAAAACACGACCACCAATACGTGTGCCGCGCTGGAGCAAAACCCGGCCTGCCAGTATGTCAGAACCGAATGCACTGAAGGCGGGGCTGGTCATGAAGGCTTCTGTTATATCCAAAGTTTGGTGTATGACTGTGGACAAAGCGTTGAAGTGCAAAATGCACGAATGGAAACTCAATACAACTGTGAGGGGCCAGTTCGCTGTATGGGCACAGATTGTTTAGAGCCAGAGTCAATCAAGCAGGCTAACTTTGCAGAGGCCGCCGCGATGCTTAATGCGGCGCAGTTTATGACCAATGATATGTCATGCACGGGAGCTGATGGCCAAGATAACGTCGAGTGTACGGTCTTTAAAGGTAATGCTGGCCAGTGCAAAAAAGCCGTTGGCGGTATAGTGGATTGCTGTGAAAAGCCAAGTGGCGTGTCGTTATCGGATTACATCACAATGATTGTGGCGGTCAACAAGCTTGATACGGCAGTCATGGCCATGAATCCGTCGTCGGCAATCTATGGTTCCTGGAATACGCTTAGGGAGCCAATCACGAGTACTTGGAGTGCGGTCAAAGAGCCCTTTGTGTCTGCTTGGGACTCTCTTATGGGGGCTGGGCCATCAACGGCTGCTGGCGCGGGAGCGGAGCAAGCTGCGACTGGCTTCATGCAGGTGTTGACCAACAAAACGGCTGAATGGGTAGGTACGACCTTTGGTTCGGGGGCGCAATCGGCACTGTTTAGTAACGTTGGTGGCGCAGTTGGAGCCGATGGTGTCGTTTCGGGTGGTAACTTTGCGCTGGGTGGCGCTGCGGGCGCGGTTCTGAGTACGGTTATGACGGCCTACATGATTTACTCAGTCACCATGATCCTCATTCAGCTTATCTGGAAATGTGAGCAGAGTGAGTTTGAGATGAACGCTAAGCGGGTATTGAAGAGTTGCCACTATGTGGGCTCTTACTGCAAGTCTAAGTTCTTAGGTGCCTGTGTTGAGAAACGGCAATCATATTGCTGCTTTACTTCGCCGCTTTCACGGATCATTCAAGAGCAAGTGCGTCCGCAATTGGGCCTTGGCTGGGGCAGTGCGAAATCTCCAAACTGTGAAGGATTGACCGCGAGTCAGTTAAACCAGGTGGATTGGAGCCAAGTCAATCTGGATGAATGGATAGGTATCTTATCGATAACAGGCAACCTACCCGAAGTACCGTCACTGGATCTGGAAAGACTCACAGGCTCAGGAAGTACGCTAAACGTTGATGGAAATCGTCAGAGTGCCGCAGACAGAGCCCTTGAACGGCTAAACGGAATGGATGCCCAGAAACTGCGTCAGGAGGCGACGGAGGAAATTTCGGGGAATAACTAGAAGAAAAAATCTTTGTCAGCTCCAGTATATTTTGGAGCTGACATCGCGCTAGATGTTGCATTATATTTAGTAAAGAGAACGTTTTTGAGGACGGTTTATGGCTTTGCAAGTTTTGAACTGAGTAGTTTAGCTAATGACTTTTTAAATGTGCGTTAAATCGGTAATAAACTGTGCTGCATATTGAAGATATTCCTGTTGTGGAGTTCGAATTACATCCCATCTTTTAGCATAGTTAAGGGGCCTGTCGCGTTGTTTAGCGTATGTAAGAACAAGCCGACGCTTGGCACGGGATACACCAACAAAGAAAGCACACAGATTAGAATCTTGATCCCCAAAAAATATTTCGTTCTCAACGGCCAAAATTATCGTTGAGTCGAACTCCAATCCTTTGCTCTTATGGATAGTCAGAATACGCACAGCCTGATCATCAGAGAAACGAGTCAAGGCTTGAGGCAAGTCGGGGGTAAGTTCAAGCAATTCTTCAATGCGCGCTTTGGTATCTCCCACAACTTCACCTAATCTGGCATGTGACTCATAGTCAGGCGAGAGAGCAACAAGAGTCTCCATTCCTATTTTCTTCAAAAATCTACACACAGAATCCCACCATCCCGAAAACGGTTCATCCAACAACTCGGCCATGGCGATGATTTTTCGCTGTTCCTTGAAGAAGCTTTGGAAATTTTGCCTGACGCTAGACTGCACCTCGTCATCGGCAAAGGGAATCAATTGATTCATCAGCCGAATCCAGGCTTTGGGCTCTCGCTGGCCATAGAGACAGGACAAATAGTCAACAACGAGCCTTGCGGCAGGTTCGACAGTAATATCCTGCATCTCCTGCTCATTCCGGTACGGTATTCCCCTAACTTCCAATGCCACCATCAGGTGATTGGCGTAAAGATCTAGTTGTTTGGACACTAATACGGCGATTTCGGATAACGGAACCTGTTCATTTCTTATCCACCCGGCAATCAAATCGGCCAAGTACTCAGCTTCACCCTGGGCATTCTCGAATTGCCACGCGAAGACCTCTCCCTCTTCACCAGCAAGTTGGTGATCTGGCATGACGGAAGCCGGATCGAGCACGCGAATTATCTCGTTCTGCATCCGAAGCAGGCGTGGTTTTGAACGAAAGTTTCGGTACATGTTTAATGGGACCGCTGAAAAATCCCTAGCGAACGTTTGGAAAATTCCGTCCAATGCACCTGCCCATCCCATGATTTTCTGCTTGGTATCACCGACAGCAGTGAGACGAATGCTCGTACCTTGGAAGGCTACCTTCACGAGTTCATACTGCTGATCCGTGCAGTCCTGGAATTCATCCAAGAAAACATCGCTGTAAGTTTGGCGTATGGCATTTCTTGCGACAGTGGAGGCCTTAAGAATTTGAATTGCTAGCGGTACAAGATCATGAAATGTAATTTGCCTTTTTGTGACTTTTCTTTCGCCAATCGAATAATCCAGATCAAGAGCATCATTACCAGTAAGCACTACTCGGAAGCGATCAATAATACGCTTTGCAAACGCATGAAATGTGTAGCTATCAAAACGGGAAGCCAATTCTTGTCCACAGCGTTGCTGGATTCGCTCCTTCAAGTTTTTGCTGGCGTCAACTTTGAAAGAGATAGCGAGTATTCTCTTCGGATAACGGCAGGTTCCGGTTCGTAGGAGGAAGTCAGCTCTTTGTGCAAGCATTTCCGTCTTGCCCGCGCCCGGCCCCGCCGTCAGTGCAAGACAGCGCGCTTGTTCCTTCGCAGCCCGCAGTGCATTGGGTTCAAGAGTTAGCCCATCCGAAGGCAGCCATGCATCTACAGCAATCACTCGGGCAGTTCCGCAAGCTTGGCGATCACGGCATCAGTGAGTCGTCCAAATGATTCAGGCATGTTCGCCAGCAAATCCTCGTCGCTTAGTTGAGCGAGAGCTTCGATATGAGCAGCGGGCTTGCTGCCCAGTTTAAAAAGCTTGTGATACGTAGAGAAAAGATTTAACTCGTCATAGCTATATTGGGATGGGTCATGATGGCTCTTGCCTAACACGGCTTTAATTGTTGAGTCATCCGGAACTTCCTGCTGAACACCGTAAGCATCTGGGAAAGCAAGGAGCATTGAAAAATCTAAATCCATTGGAAATGAGAAAAACACACCACGCATTTCCAGCTCTGCAAATACACTCTTAGTGCCGTTTTCAAAGAAGTGGTGGGTACGAACAGGTACTTTGTCATCATTCCAATCTGATAAAGAAAAAGTATTTGGCAGAACTTTTTCAGGTTGATATAAGCCAAGTTGGTTATTTACATACTTTATTCTTCCCCAGCCCGCTTGATATCTGCCCACATCTAAATCGAGAAGGGTCAAAAATGGGATTTGCAGTGCTGATAACAGGCGCCAAAAATGATTGACATGCCTACCTCCAAGCGGAGCAATCGTAACCGCTGATTCATCAACTGGCGCACCCTTTGCTTGGAAAAGGCGCGGTAGTACAATTTCTTCGCTATCCCCTTCACCCAACACAACCAAACGTGAGAAGTAAATCTCAGGGAATGCCTGGACAGCCTCGCGTACAAACTTGTGCGCTTCATCGGTTTTAGCGGGTAATTGGATTTTCGTAATTCTTGATTGCCGGGTTTCGGTAAGTCGAAGATATCGAATATGTTCCGGATCGACACGTCGTAACATTGACGGAGCATGCGTAGCGATTAGGGCCTGAGCATCCTCGTTGCTCGTCATGGAGTTCAGAGCGCTGACAATCCGCCCCAGATAGTGAGGCGAGAGGCTGTTCTCTGGTTCCTCAAGGGCAATCAAAGTAAAGACTGGCGGACGCAATTTTTCTGGGTCAAAAGAGCCGTCCTCACCGGCAAGGACAGCACGCCCAATTGCTTGAGATGAAAGAACCAATGACAGATAGAGCATCGACTTCTGGCCGTCACTGAGTCTGGAAAAATCGACAAGATGTTCATCATGTCCAGGCGAGAATGATACGGACAAATGACGAAGCAACGCCTCGATCTCAGATGCCACAAAAGTAATCTTGGGATCTGTAAAGTAGCTGCCTTTATGAAGGGTGCCCCAAGTTTTCTTCAGGTGGGCACTAAAAGCATTGACCGATGGATTAGCAGCCAAACTCTCACTAATCTGGTCGGTGAACCCTTTGACTTCCTCCCGTTCATTTTCCCAGTTCACTGCCCGTAGCAAGCGGCCAAGCAGCGCGTTCGTTCCATATGCTATGTGGTCAGTCGGATCTCTTCTTGCGGGCAGATAGTGGACTTGTATGTGATTTCGTTCAGACCTTGGAACCGTTTGAGGATTTAGAGGCGAACCATCCGGGCCAGCTTCAAGCACATACACAAAAGTCTCATCAATATCCCCATCCAGGCCCATAGTGGCACTTAGGCGATATCGTACCCTAGGAATTCCGTCAGGGTCATCAAGGCGCATGTGACTGAAATGGGGAGCAACGGTCGAGTTATCTTCTTCATCCTCCAACTCGGGGAACACGAAGTCCGCCTCAATCCATAACTGCCTTTCTTCGGGCGCTTCTTGTTCATCGTGCGGGACATGGAAGTCTGAGCGCTGAATACGGCGTAATGATGGATCAAATGCAAACAGTCGGCACAAAGCCTGGAGTGCAGCAGTCTTGCCTGACCCGTTGGGGCCAATCAGATAGGTAATATTTTCCAGTGTCAGTTCTGTTGGTTCAGCACCAAAACTCTGAAAATTTGAAACCCGAATACTGTGCAGTTTCATCCTTTTTTCCTAATACATATGGCCCGAAAAATTAAATCTTCCCGTTCCATGGGTGATTTTTACAGAACAAGAATTCCCTACACTCGAGCCCGTGCACGTTCTCTAGCCTTAAGCTCTATGCGTTGTGATATTTGGCTATACAGCTGGGCTTCCTCATTCTCTCGATCAGTGACAGTCACAACCAAGGCATAGTCTTCTTGTTCGAAACTCAACGCCTCACCCCAATCTCTATCTTGTCGAGTAATTACAACAAACCACTTTTCAGAAGGCTTCGGCTGTTTAATCCGCCAAGTTGAAGATTGAACTGTACCTTTACCTCTTAATTCAGCACTTATGTCCCTATTACTTGTAGCATCATCATTTCTGGTTTTAGTTTCATCCTGAGTACTGTGATTGAAATGCCTTTGAACAGACTCAAGCGACTGATCTTTGACTAACCTAAAAGACATTTTAGTGGCCACATAGTCTATCCTAGTTGTCCTGACCGCTGGACAATAAGACAGAGTAACTCTAATTTCTCTGGAAGCACGCTGAGACCTTAAAAAATCATCGGGAAGCGGCAGTTCGAAAAAGTGATGCGAGTTGTTTTCAATTTTCTCTTCAGCCATTAAGACAACGGCATTTTGTGAAGATCTAAAAAGCTCCCCCTCATCAACAGCACCATAACCAGCTATATCTCTAAACGCATCTCGTCCATTTGCGCTCCTATAAGATTTCTTCATATCTTCAGGAAAGCTGCTTTCAATCTCCGACAGCATATTCGCATGATTAACCAGTAGTGCTCTGAGCAAATTAGCAGAAGCCTTCGGGTAGTTATTCAATAAACGACCTGCAAGATGGGTAATGTAAGGTGCCGCAAAACTTGTTCCGCTAATTTCGCTAAACAATGTGTTCCCAACGAATCGACTATTACAGGTCAGTACCCCCATGCCTCGCATAACTGCATTGAGTTCGTTGCCTGTTCTTATTGGAGAAGCCAAGTTTCCACCCATAGCTACCAGCTCGGGTTTAATTGCACCTTTAATAGTGGGACCGTGACGTGTAAATGGGGATGGTTGATTTTCTGTGGCTGGAGCCAATTGCCCAATTTCAGGATACCGTTGAGCATCGAAAGTCGCATTATGTCGAGCCAAGCTTCCCACCGTTAGAACGTTTAGTGCCGGAGCTGGATCTATGATAATACTTTCGTCAGCTAGAAGGTATTCTGGAAACTCGTCTCTCCAGCTATGTCTTGGCACATCTGGATCGATAGAGCCTGAGAAGTTCCCAGCAGAAACGACAAATAAGATATTGAAGTCCCTAGCCAATTTATCCAAGACATACGCAATTCCTCGAATATGACGATTATCGTAAGGTGCATTGGAATTCCCTAACGACAAATTGAAAATCCGACATTGGTGTTCTTCGACAAAATAGGTTACAGCTTCAATGAGAGTTTTTTCGATAGAACTGGAGTCAAATTCTGCATTCTCATCAAGAATTCTACCATTGAAAATCCAAAGTTCAGGGTGCCAATAATTTGTTGAGTTACACGCTTCCAAGTCACCATACAGAGCTACACCAGCAACAGCAGTGCCATGACCATTCAAATCCATGCCGTCTGTATCACCAATAAAGTCTGCACTTTCCGCAATTGCGGGTGCCAACAGGGGGTGGTTAGTATTTACTCCGCTATCAAGGACGCAAACTCTTGCAGCTTGATGAGTAGGGGATTGTATTCCTTCAGGAATTCTATTGATGTCACAATTTAGTTGGCTATAGCGAATACCGCTCTTGGGGGGGAGATCAACAAGTCTGACATCAGAGTGATTCAGCAGTAGATTAGCCTGACTAGAGTTAACCTCCAAACGGTACATTACTAAGCTATCAAGGTTAACTTTATCTGTTCGCCGTATTCCGTTATGAGCTAGCCAACGCTCAAATGCATCACAAGTGCTTAATCTCTCTGGGTGATGAGCAACAGCTACAGGCCAAAGCTCTACATCTAAGAGAAACTTCTCTGACCTTGGTAAGCCATGCCTTCTTAGAGCCCAACTTTTCCGGTCATCACTTGTCCAGTTATCGATTCCCTCTATGGCCTCGAGAATCTGCTTGTACGTCAATTCTGTCTCGTCCAAACCTAAGCGTTGCAGGTGATCTTCAAACACAGTCATTCCGGTTTCATCAACAAAAACAACACACAGATGATTGTCTTCTTGGCTTACAAACTCGATACCATGTTTGTTTAGATGGGTAATATCGAGAAGTCCTGTATAACGAATTTTCAGTACAAAATTACCCGGACGTGACGTTTGCTGACTTTGTGCGAATCTGATTGATTCAGTTAAGTCTCTAGATAATTTTTGACCATGCCCCCGAAGATCACCTCGTGGATGTTTTGGGATATTGACTTTCCTTGTTCTACGTTCATTTTCAAGCAGTTCTCTTTCAATCTTAAGATGTTCATAATTAGCCATTCCTAGTCCCTTTTTTAACTTTCTCGAGAAGCTGCTTGCTTCAAGTCCTTAACGGTCAAAAATTCCTGACTACGTAGGATCATCCTTTTTACTGCTCTACGAACAATACGTTCAATATCAGCGCCACTCTTTGTAGAAAATATCCCGAGGATAGATTTATCATCTAACTCAAATTGGCGACGTACACCACGCAATTTGAGTGAAAGAATTTGTTGTATTTGCAGCTCATCAGGTAATGGGAAGTCAATTTTTTCATCGAAGCGTCGCCAGATAGCACTGTCTAAAATGTGCTCATGGTTTGTAGCTGCTAAAATTAGACTCTTCCCTTGATAAGCGTCCATCATCTGAAGCACTGCGTTAACGACGCGGCGTAACTCACCATGTTCACCTGAGTCAGAACGTTCTTTGCCTATGGCGTCAAATTCATCAAATAAAACCACCATAGAATGTTCAGAAACAAAATCAAAAACTTTGCGAAGATTCGCGGCTGTTTCACCCAAAAAAGAAGATACCAACGCATCGAGACGAACAATTGCAAGAGGTAAATCAAGCTCAAAAGCAATGACCTCAGCTGCTAAGGTTTTCCCGCAACCTGGAGGACCATGAAAAATAATTTTTCCAGAAGGCTTCATTCCAAAACTTCTCAGTACATCGACACGGCGGTGTTCCTCAAGAAGTTCCTCGATGGGTGCGATACTAGATTCAGGTAAAACCATTTCTTCTATTGGTCGCTGAGCTTGTCGAACATCTAAAAGTGGTAGTCCTCGCTCTTTATCTACAGGAGGAGTAGGCAAAGCGTTACGTCCATTTTGTTTAAGCGGTCTTAAATGCTCACCATACAATATCTGCTCAAGATCATTTGCAAGAAGGTGATGTTGCTTTTGACGCTCATCTTGAATAACAGCTTCTGAAGCAAGCCGAAAGGCCTCGGAATCACCAATGGTTCCAGCCCTAATCAACTGTCTCAGTATTTTACCGTTAGCCACTATTATTCCCCTTTGCAATGTTCATTTATAATCGAATTACTCAGTCGTTTATCGTATTAAATACTAATTATTTCATCATATTAATAACGATTTAAAATAATCAGACGTAACTACTTAGTATTATCTGAGGCTATGATGGTGCTTAGCCCATTCGATTTTGCATAATCCAAAATTAGTATTTCTATCATAGACGCTTGAGAGCGATGTTCTTTTTCCGCTGCTGCTTTTAGCAACAGCTTGATTTCTTTAGATGTTCGTATTGACAAAGTCTCTTCTTTGGAACGCGACACTGTGCTTCTCCATGATAAATAAGCAATACAATGTACTGCATTATGCGTACATTGTATACTGTTTATTGAACTCATTACCGATAGCATGGATAGCGATATAGTGCCCCTTCGAGAGGGGCTGGTTGATGGGAGCCTAGTTGGCTAGTTGGCGGGGTTATCTGTTTCCTCTTCAGTGATATCGTCATCGGTTGAAGGCACCGCTTGCTCAACTTCTGCTTCTTTACCCTTAGCTTGGGCTGATTTTCGTGCTCGAATTTCGATATCAATAATGCGTCGTGCAAGTTTGATAATGCGCTGTTGCCATGCGTAGTTGCCATCAACGCGTTGCTTGTTGCTAAGCACGCTAGATAACCAGAGTGTGTCCATTGAGATCATCAACGCATCGAGTTTGCGCACTAAGCCAACAAACTGGCCAACCTGAGGCGAGCTGATTTTGGCGTTGAAGGTAATCGGATCGGTGTAGTCAGGTACTTCATCGATACCGTTGGACTCCATCAGTTTGTCCAAACGAGCTTGTTCGTTGTCTACCGCCATAGCGCAATCCTCGATCAGCTGGCTAATGATCTGTTCCACTTCATCAATTTCGTTCTCATCGCCAATGATGCGTAGGATGACATCGATTCCGTAGAGCGCACTGACCGTGCGCCTAAAAACACGGTCAACGACACGTTGCGCCTGTAAGCTGTTAATTGTGAATGATTGTTCAAAGATGGGTTTTGAGTAATTGGGTTTTGCTTGGGCCATAAGTTTGCTCCTGATATGACAATAATCAGTCCCTAGACTAATCCTCTGTGAGGTAATGGCCTTTCAGCTAGGTGGAAGAATTGAGCATCTTTCTAACTATCCTGTCTGGATAAGACGGTTACACTGACTATCAAATATTGCTGATCTGTTTCAGTGATATCTGCGCCTGAGAGCATGAGCTCAAAGGAAGCCCGCCGCTGAGTTTTCTCAGTGGTACTAAGAGGTAGCTAGCCTCCTTAAACAAATAGCCTGCATGTTTTTACATGCTCAACCATGCGTTCCTTACGGTTCGCCTTTTCACCACCCAGCTGGGGGAGTTTTCCCCAGTTGGGGGTGACTCCTTCAAAACCAACATAAGGAGTCACCAATGGAATATATCTTCGGATTTATTATCCAAATCGCAGGCATTATGTTGCTTGCAAAACTGAGCTGGTCGCTTTTGCGATTGCTTGCTCGTCAAAGCGTGCGCCCGTTTCGATTTGTACTTACTCAAATCAAGCGATTGCTCACACCAACACCAAAACGTCGTCCAATGGCAGTGCCTAAAGCTCCTGGTATGCCCCGTTTGACATCTGCGTTTTACAAAGAGCCACATCAGTACGACATGGCTTTACTCGAAATACCAACCTATCTGCGTCGTCAGTCTTCTTTGCCCAGCCGGGTAGAAGCGACTGTGTGCACAGAGTTCAACTAAGACGAGGAGAACATCATGAAAAACCAAGTAACACTCATAGGCTACGTTGGTGCTGAGCCAGAGACGCGAGCCTATCCATCAGGTGATTTGGTGACCAGCATTTCGCTGGCCACTTCTGAGAAATGGCGCGACCGTCAATCCAATGAGCTCAAAGAGCATACGGAATGGCATCGGGTTGTTTTTCGAGATCGTGGTGGATTTAAGTTAGGGCTAAGGGCAAAAGATTTAATCCAAAAAGGCGCGAAGCTTTTTGTTCAAGGTCCTCAGCGCACGCGTTCATGGGAGAAAGATGGTATTAAGCATCGATTGACCGAAGTGGACGCGGACGAGTTTTTGCTTCTTGATAGTGTGAACAAAGCATCTGAGCCATCACCAGCGGATGATGCGAGCTCCCAAGCTAATTGGGCACAAACTTATCCTGCACCAGATTTTTAACCGAGCAAAAACGCTTTAACCCAGCCGGGAGTACTTTCCCGTCAGGGGCAGACTCCCACTTTGATTGTCGGAGTCCATAATGGAAAAACCAAAGCTAATCCAACGCTTTGCTGAGCGCTTTAGTGTCGATCCAAACAAATTGTTCGATACCCTAAAAGCAACAGCATTCAAGCAACGTGACGGTAGTGCACCGACCAATGAGCAGATGATGGCGCTCTTGGTGGTTGCAGATCAGTACGGCTTGAACCCTTTCACCAAAGAGATTTTTGCGTTCCCTGATAAACAAGCTGGAATTATTCCAGTGGTAGGTGTCGATGGATGGTCTCGCATCATCAATCAACACGACCAGTTTGATGGCATGGAGTTTAAGACTTCAGAAAACAAAGTCTCACTGGATGGCGCGAAAGAATGCCCTGAATGGATGGAATGCATCATCTATCGGCGCGACCGTTCGCACCCAGTCAAAATCACTGAGTATCTGGATGAAGTCTATCGACCACCTTTTGAAGGTAACGGCAAAAATGGCCCTTACCGTGTAGATGGTCCATGGCAGACGCACACTAAGCGAATGCTAAGACATAAATCCATGATCCAGTGTTCCCGCATTGCGTTTGGCTTTGTGGGAATTTTCGATCAAGACGAAGCAGAGCGAATTATCGAAGGCCAAGCAACACACGTTGTTGAGCCATCGGTGATTCCACCCGAGCAAGTTGATGATCGAACCCGAGGGCTTGTTTACAAGCTTATCGAGCGGGCGGAAGCTTCAAACGCTTGGAATAGTGCATTGGAATATGCCAATGAACATTTTCAAGGTGTTGAACTGACGTTTGCGAAACAAGAAATATTTAATGCACAGCAACAAGCAGCCAAAGCGCTCACACAGCCTTTAGCTTCTTAGCGCCACGCATTCATTTTACTAACCCTGGCGGGATTATTCTCCCGTCAGGGGGAAGGTCTCGTCTTTTTTTGGAGATCTTCCATGACTAAATCAGCCTCACTTTTTCGCTTGGTATTGGTTGTTGCCCTTGTCTTAGGTTCGATTCAAGCCGGTAAAGCGGCAATTGATTCGGTTCAAGCAAGTGTTGTTCAGCACCAAACAGCGTTAGCACAAGCAGCAAAGTAACCACTTAACCCTGAAGGGGAGTTCTCTCCTTCGGGGGAGTCTCCCCCTCAAAGGAGGCAATATGAAGGTTATCGACCTATCACAACGTACTCCTGCATGGCACCAGTGGCGCATTGCAGGGGTTACGGCATCTGAAGCCCCAATTATTATGGGGCGTTCACCCTACAAAACACCTTGGCGATTATGGGCAGAAAAAACTGGATTCGTATTACCGGAAGACCTGTCGAATAATCCAAATGTGCTTCGCGGTATAAGGTTGGAGCCTCAAGCAAGGCGAGCATTTGAGAATGCGCATAATGACTTTCTTCTGCCGTTATGTGCAGAAGCCGATCATAACGCAATCTTTCGAGCCAGCTTTGATGGCATCAACGATGCGGGCGAACCCGTTGAACTGAAATGTCCTTGCCAGTCAGTTTTTGAGGATGTGCAAGCTCACCGAGAACAAAGCGAGGCGTACCAGTTGTATTGGGTACAAGTACAGCATCAAATACTGGTCGCCAATAGCACGCGTGGTTGGTTGGTATTCTATTTTGAGGATCAACTGATTGAGTTTGAAATACAACGAGACGCGGCGTTCTTAACTGAGTTGCAAGAAACGGCGCTTCAGTTTTGGGAGTTAGTTCAAACTAAAAAAGAACCGCCAAAATGCCCTGAGCAAGATTGTTTTGTTCCCAAGGGTGAAGCCCAATACCGTTGGACATCGCTGTCTCGACAGTATTGCTCAGCACACGCCGAAGTGGTCCGACTGGAAAACCACATTAAATCTTTGAAAGAGGAAATGCGAGATGCTCAGTCGAAATTGGTCGCTATGATGGGTAACTACGCTCATGCCGACTATGCTGGGGTCAAACTCAGCCGCTACATGATGGCAGGTGCGGTGGACTATAAGCAATTGGCCACCGATAAATTAGGCGAGCTGGATGAACAGGTTTTAGCCGCTTACCGAAAAGCGCCACAAGAGCGGTTGCGCATCAGCACCAATAAGCCAGATCAGCCCGTTGAAACACCAATCAAAATCAGCCTTGAGCAAGAGAACTTAGTTCTGCCAGGTGACTCGCCGAGCTCATTCTACTTTTAACGTTCACTTGGAGCCGATTTCGGCTCCTTTCTAATGCGCTTATACCAAGTGCATCAGAAAGCAGTTTCACTCGTAGCCAATGCTGGATACGAATGATAGAGCGAGCTGAACTCTTACATACACAGCCATACCACAATCAACACACCACCCGACGGGGACTTCATTCCCTGTTGGGGCATGGGGCCTCGTCAAAACTGATGAGGTTTATCATGACTGAACAATCCCCATTTTTGGTTCAAGTGAATCAAGCGTTTAATGTCCCGGCTCCTGATGCTTTCGTTCTGGAAGGATTTGGTGCCGACACTACCCATCCAAACATTCCCGTTCGCAAGGACGAGTATGTTTTTAGAAAAGAAGACTTACGTGACGTATTGGCGTTTTTGTCTAACCCAGACGGTGACGGTTTGTATATTACAGGCCCCACTGGATGCGGTAAGACCTCGCTAATTTGCCAAGTTGCTTCTCGATTGAATTGGCCTGTTCAGCAAATTACTGCGCACGGTCGATTGGAGTTGTCCGATCTTATCGGTCACCACACGCTGGTTAATGGCAACATGACCTTTGTGTATGGACCGCTGGCAATGGCTGTCAAGCATGGCCATTTGCTGATCATTAATGAAATGGATCTTGCTGAGCCTGCTGAACTGGCTGGGCTCAATGACATTTTGGAAGGTGCCCCGTTGGTCATCGCACAAAATGGCGGTGAGATCATCATGCCACATAACAAGTTTCGTTTTATCGCAACCGGCAACAGTGCGGGCAGCGGTGATCAAACGGGCTTGTATCAAGGTGTGCTTCAACAGAATTTGGCTTTTCTTGATCGCTTTAGAATCATCGAAGCGACCTATGCAGAGCCTTCTGTAGAGGAAGCCATTCTGGAGAACGTTGCGCCGGGCTTGCCAGAAGTCTTTCGCCAAAAAATGGTGAAGGTGGCTGGTGACATTCGTCGTCTTTTTATTGGGGGCGCGGATGGCGGTGCTGAGCTTAGTATCACCATGTCCACTCGGACCTTGGTGCGCTGGGCAAAGTTAACACTTGCTTTTAAAGGTGCTCCTAACGCAGTGGAGTATGCACTGGTTCGGTCTTTGACGGCTCGTGCTGAGTTGGAGCAACGTGAAGCCATTCACCGTATTGCCGCTGATGTCTTCGGTGATCACTGGGAGGATTGATGATGGAAAAGTGCTTTGCTCTTTACCGTTACAGTCATTCTGATGGGACAGCCAAAGAATGGGCCATTTATGTTGGATCAGATAACCAGGAGATTGAAGTTCGGTTTGGAAAAGCCGGTCAATTGTCGCAGCAGCGATTGATTGATTCGACTGATCCTAACGCAGAAGCAGACCGAAGAATCAATGAGAAAATCAACAAGGGTTATCGATTTGTTGGACACGTCGGTATTGATCATCAAGGGCGGCCATTTGAACTCTCAAATGCGCTTGATAGTGTCGCGTGCGCCAATAACGTCAGTTGGGAGTTTCGTACTCGCAAGGACGTCAATGGCCAAATCTCGCTGGCGCAAAAAGCGTTGTTCGATATGGCAAAGCTGCTTGAAGCCTATGGCTTGGCTGTTATTGATGATAACCGGGTCAGGATTGGAGAATGGTCATTAGGATTTTGCAAAAGCGGATTACCTAGTACCAATCAAATCAGCATGGTGTCAGGTGAAGGCGCTGGCATTGTTAACACTGATGATGGCCCATGGCCATTGTTATTGTTACTGGCCTTTAAGCGTCAATTACCACCACTGTGTTCGCTCACAGTAGCGAGTCCTGATGGGATAGAAGTATCTGACCAACTGAAGTTGGAAAAAGATGTATTGAGGCTTTTAGGCAGTGATTTAGAGCGGGTTCGCCCGATAGCTGAAGCACTGGACTTAATGCCTGCGAAAATCGATCTCAACCAATCGTCGCCTGATTCGCAAAATTACTATTTCTGATAGTGATGTTGCCATTAGCGCGTCAACTACTACCACCCAAATGGGGGCCATTGCTCCTGTTGGGAGTGGTGCGTCCCCATCTCGCATGAGGATGCACTATGAGTATTCAAACCCTCGACAAACTTTTGATTTGTCACATCGACTGTTCCATCTGGAGCGGTAGAAAAAAACTAAGGCCTGAAGATTTCAGATTAGCCAATGGTAGCCAACTTCCACCGAAGGATGTTGCCAGCTTAGGGAGTAAAAAAATTTGCGACCCTGAGGCATTGGCGAACTTTGAAAGGCTTAAGAAAGAAGCGCAGCGCTTGTGTGAGCAAGTCGGTGTGCGGTTTTTAGGTGGCTATGCCGTCCCTGAGGACCGAATTGATCAGATTGTTCCAGAGCTTGACCGGATCGGTCAGGAGTTTGCGCAGTGCAAGCAGTTGTTCTTGGACAACTATGATCAGGTGACGTTTGACTGGGTTGCAAAACACCCGGAATTTGCAGATGCAATCCGGCGTGCGCTGTCACCCATCGAAGACGTGGAACAACGGCTTCAGTTCGATTATGCCATCTATCGAATGCAACCGGCTGAACAAGGTGGTGGCTTAGATGACAAGGTCAATGGCATGGGACACACCCTCTTTAGGGAGGTGGCTCGTGATGCCAATGAACTGTTTGAGCGTTCCGTTGCAGGTAAGAATCAAATCAGCCAGCGAGCCCTTAATCCTCTCAAGCGATTAAGAGACAAGTTGGATGGTTTGTCATTCCTGGATCATCGAGTTCAGCCGATGGTTGAAGCGATGGACAATTTATTTGTTCGTCTGCCGAAGACCGGCCCTGTGACAGACAATCTCTATCACGAACTGATGGCGACCATTTTAATTTTGTCTGATCCAGACAAGATGAGAATGCACGGTGAAGGTCAATTGGATATCAGACAACTGATGCCCAAACCTGAACCTAAACCCGCACAGCCAGTATCTACTCAGGCAGATAACTTACGTGCAATACCACAACCAACCGTCAGACCAAACCTTGGTTCGACTGTACCAAACTCATTTTATTTCTAACGTCCTTGAGGGCATGTTGCCCTGAAGGGCGCATGTCCTCTGAACTATGTAAGAGGAAATTATGCAATCAACCATCCATAACCCCAGCCAACTGAACCAGTTTGAACCGCATTTTCGTGGTGTGACTGATGCGGTTGAAAGTGAATCGATACCAGAAGTGGCGTGTTGTCGAGCGTTAGTACAACGGTCGTACTCAACACATAGTGTCGTGATCCCTAAGAACCCTGTGCTGATCGCAGATGCGGACGCACAAGGTGTTTGGTTATCAGCCATGGTATTTGTTCCAAACATGGCATTGCAGCAAGCCGCTTTTGAGCGGGACTGGCTGCAATATCAACACGAGGTGTCTACTCAGTTACAGGACCAGTACGGTCTGACATTGGATGACATCCTGAGTTTAGACCAGCTTAAAACGTCATTTGAACAGCACGAGAGTCCAGCTCAATTGGTGGCTTGGTTAGGTCAAAAATACGACCTGGATAAGCTAAAAGCACAGGTTTAAACATCCACATTCCCAGCGGGGAAACGCTCCCGCTGAGGGAGTATTCCCCCTAATGATTAGGAGACTCCCATGAATCATCCATTAAAAAACGCACTGCCAATCGTTGCCGCCGCTTATGGCGAAAAGTTTGGTGTGAAGGTGCTTATTCAAGGACAAGATGCGTTTACCGATGGTGAGCGGATTGTGATCCCAACAGCAAACCCAGACGACCCACACTATCAACAGATAGCTTGGGGTTACCTGGCTCATGAAGCGGCGCATATTCGCCATACTAATTTTGACATGGTGCAGAAGGCGTTGTCCAAACCGATCCGTAAGGCACTTCTCAATATCATTGAGGATGTTCGCATTGAAAACGAATTGGCAAAGGATTACCCCGGAACCAGGCGCAGTATTTCGCAAGTGATTGAGTACATGGTGGACACACAGCAAATGTGTGTACCTGAACAGCTTGAGCCTGCATCTAACTTGCAAGCATGGTTGTTGTTCCGCTTGAGATGCCATTTTCTGGGCCAGAAAGCGCTGACGCCTTTGTATCAAGCGATTGATGAAAGAGTGAGACAACTCTTTCCTGCCGCAGCGATGAGCCGGTTAAGCGCCATGCTGACAGCAGTGCCTAGCTTAGGGTCTACAGGTGAAGTGCTGAAACTTGTCGATGCCATCGTTGCCATGTTGGAAGAAGAATCTCGTCCACCACAGGATGAGTCGGATGCTGATAGCGGTAATGACATTGGACAAGATGCGAGTAATGACAGCAATAACAGTAGTGATAGTCAAACCCCAGAAACAGATTCGTCTGCAACGGGGGATTTTGCTGAAACGGGTGATTCAGATAACTCTGATCAAGCTGACAATTTGCGACAAGCCTTAGAGGCCAGTGCCGCTCAGTTTGAACCCGATACCTTTGCACAAGTGGCAGAAGTGTTGTCGGAACAAGCTGAAGGACATCAGGGCGTCACTCCACTCAGTTTGCCCCAAGCAGAGCAAGCTATGTTGGGTGATGAGGCCATCTTGACCTTATCGGCGTCTGAGTCGGCTCAAATTCGAGCCCGACTTAGAGGTATGGTTCAGTCCAGTCAGGACAATCGGAATCATGCCAAACGGCACGGTCTTCGAGTTGCAACCCATCGTCTTGCCGCTTCCCAAGCAGGTGAGTCGAGATTGTTTATTCAAAGGCAGCCGCGCATTGCGCCCAATGCTGCTGTTCACTTGCTTGTCGATATATCGGGCTCAATGGGTAAACCCATTGGCGAAGGTAATCGCAAGTACTTTCATGTTGCCAATGAAGCTGCTTTGGCTTTGGCCATGGCATTGGAAGGTATACCGGGTGTTGTACCTGCGGTCAGTTATTTTCCTGGTATTCATCAGGAAGTTTCTATCGCGTTATTGCCCAAGCAATCGGTTCGACATCGGGCCGCCTGTTTTGACCAAAAACCACGAGGTTGTACGCCTATGGCACAAGCTATGTGGTTTGCGGCAAACAGTTTGTTGGCACAAAAACAGAAGCGAAAGCTAATGATAGTGCTAACCGATGGTGACCCAGATGATTGGGCTGCTACGCATGACATTGTTGACCGTTGCAGACGAAGTGGCTTTGAGCTGCTGGGGATCGGGATTCAAACACGCAGTGTTGAGAAATTCTTTCCTCAAAGCATCGTGATTAACGACGTCAAAGATCTGAAGCGTGAGTTATTCGAAGTAACACAACAACTGTTAATTCAGTAACCACATCAACTTTACCACCCTGCGGGGACGATTCCGTCCCCGTCAGGGCATGGGTTCGTCTCCGTTTTTTTTGGAGACTCCTATGAAAAACAGAAAGTTCTTAGCTGGCGAAGAAGCCGGTACTTACATCGTTCCTGAGCAAGTGACTGAAGCGGATATATTAGATATGGCGCTCAAGCTTGCCCGTGGTCGATTGAGTAAAGGTCGCAAAATTGAACAGCCATCGTCGGCGTTCTCATACCTGCAAACACTGATGCACGAGTATGAGCACGAAGTCTTTGGCGTGCTGTTTCTTGATACAAAGCATCGCGTTATTCGATTTGAAGAGCTATTCAAAGGCACTTTAGATGCGGCGAGCGTGTATCCAAGGGAAGTAACAAAGCGTGCGCTAGAACTTAATGCGGCAGCAGTGATAATGGTTCATAACCATCCATCGGGTGATCCTGAACCCAGTGAAGCTGATAAACGCATCACTCATCGACTCCGTGACGCCTTGTCACTTGTTGATATTCGAACGCTTGACCATGTCGTGGTCGCATCCGAGGGCTGCGTTTCGCTTGCCGAACGCGGTTATCTTTAATGAATGGGCGCATTGCCCATTCTCCTTCATCACAAAAGCAGTCCCATCAGCACACATCAGCACAGCTCGAATTTCTATTTGAGTTTGATGATGCCCCTGTCACTTGGTCTGACACAGAAATCTGGCAGTTACGCGAAGGCATTCTTTTGGATGCGATCCGTGTGTTGCTGGACGGTCGTGTCAGTACTCGGTTGCGCAAGGATGTGTTGTCGTGGATTCAAAATGACGAAATAGCGCCATTTTGCTTTCGTGTTTGCGCGATGGCTGCGGTTGTCGATCCTGATGTGCTTCGTGATTCCATCATGTGGCTATTAAGACGACATGGTATCCAGCTTGACTAACGTTCCTGCATTAACCAAACGGCTAATGCAGGTCCTAAGCTGACTTTTACCACCTGTGGTAGGAGTCGGCATTTTACTTAAGGAGGTTATATGGCGTTACCTTTACAAATTGACACAGTAAGGCCATATCTCAAGGGCCAATGGCTTCAAGTCTTGGCGGCATTGGTGCCAGAACTTGATGCCGCTATTGCTCGAAAAGGTCGTCATGTGGCTTGTCCTGTTCATGGCGGTCGTGATGGCTTTAGGCTGTTCAAAGATGCTGAATATACCGGTGGTGGCGTTTGTAATACCTGCGGTATCTTTCATGATGGCTTTGAACTGTTGTCTTGGATTAATGGGTGGAACTTTGCTCAGTCTATTGAAGCAATCGGCCAGGTTCTTGGTATTCAACCCGGACAAATACAAGCGCCTATTCGGCCAATACCGAGTAACGCAGTTGATTGGAAGGCTAGAAAGCAGGACGAGGACAAAGCGATTATCCATCGCTTGAATCAAACTTGGGGAGAAACGTTTTCTCTTACAGATACTCGTGCGCAACCAGTTTGGAACTACATGCATCGTCGTGGCATTGTTACCCGGCTTCGTCCTGAATGGGATTCGGTGCTGAGGTATCATCCAAACTTGCCTTACCATGATGAAGATGGCTTGTTTATCGATAGCTACCCAGCGCTGCTAGGTAAAATCGTTACTCAGCAAGGGCGTTCGGCCACGTTTCATCGGATCTACCTAAGTGAAGATGGATTCAAAGCGCCGGTTGAAAAGCCTAAAAAGATGATGCCGATACCAAGTGACAGAACAATCACAGGTGGTGCCATTCCTATAGGTGAGCCTGGTGAGGTATTAGGTGTTTCTGAAGGCATCGAAACAGCTTTAGCGGTTACCAGAGCTACGGGACAAACATGTTGGTCGGTTGTGAATGCAACGCTACTGGCTAGATTTGAACCACCAAGTAATGTGAAAATGCTGTACATCTGGGCAGATCACGATCTCTCTGAGACCGGCCTGAATGCAGCGAATGAACTCAAGAAAAAAGCCTGGCAAAAAGGCATTCTGACACAAGTCCTGATCCCCCCGATACCAACGTCACTCGGCGTGAAAAGTTGGGATTGGAATGATGTGCTGAATGTATACGGTGCCATGGGCTTTCCGAAAGTTCATATCTGATCCAAGGGGCTTCGGCCCCTTTTTTTGCGCCTTGCATATTTGAAAAAACATGGAGAATGGAAAAAAGATAACCAATAGGAGAAACAAACATGATGGTATTAACCCTGTTAACAAAGCAGATTGATGGTGAGTTTACGGTTTACTGGAAGACCGGCCTTCGAAGAGGAGGCGAACTAAAGGTCGATTTAGGTGAGCAATACGACAAGCTAGCTGAGCAGCAAAAGCCAATTGCAGCTGAGCTCTATGCGATTCATCACCTACTGTCAGTGAAAGAGGTGATGGGGAGTAACCGAAGCGGTAATGGGCTTCAAATCCGGGTCAGTAAAGGAGCTATCAAAAAGTTACAGAAAAAACGCTCAACTCAGCATTCACTTTACAGCCTGACCAGGTTCTTGCTCACCCGCTACCAGGAAGCACAGATCTCGGTAGAGAAGCGGGACGATTGGCTCTCACATTCCTTCGAAGAATACAGCGTCGATAATACTACAGTGAGAGAAATCGATGAGGTCATCAACGTTCCGAACATTGGACCTGTCGTGGTGACTCGTCACGCGCTTGAAAGATTTGTGGAACGGCTTTCTGATGGAGTGCCCAAGCATCCTTGGAAGGCTTTGTGCACAAAGCTGCTATGTTCTGCGCTAACTAAAGCCCAGTTACCTGAAAGGGTCACTATCCAAAAAGCCAAAAAATATGCACAAGAGGCCGAGTTATGGCAGCATGTTGGTAGCAAAATGCACTTTGTTATGGTTCCGGGTGACTCAATTAAAACGTTGGTTACGGTTTTTGCAGTAAAGTGAGTTAATGTAGTATTCAAAATTTCTGAATATTACTTACGTGCCGATAGCAGAACTTCAGTAACTAATCATACTAACTAGTTGAATCTAAATTGCTTGACGTTATTACTTAGAAAGGCTCTTCTTCTTCAAGAGCATATGTTCCTTCTGCTTATCGGGCATAAAGAGTACACGATTGTCCTTTAATGACTCGGGATACTTGTTTAAACCTGTCGAAATGATAACTTGAAAGTCAGTTCCATAATTTTTCAATTCTTCCAACTGACGAATACAGTTAATCAGATACTCTAATTCGATTCCGGCAGTTTCAGGTGTGTCAATAAGTAAAAAGCGCGGGAATGTCACTGATTCATCAGACAAAGCTAAATGCATGAGAGTGATAAAGTACATCATTCGAATTGAAACAAGTGAACTTGTTTCTCGATAGAGACCATCATTAATTGAAGGCAAATAGTTATCAAGCGCAATCTTTGCCGATCTGCAATCAGGCAAAGTATTTTTCATCAGCTCATCATACTTTTTACTAAACGCATTTACCTTCGAAGTTACATCCTGTTGAGCTTTAATCTCAAGCCCTTTCCTCTTTAACTCAGCGTCTTTTGCTTTAGAGCTAACCAGATCAAAATCTTTTTGGATACGTTCCAGCTTTGATTCAATCTCCAACAATCGATTCAAATTCGCAACATCTTCTCTAAGCTGCAATATTTTATCGTCAATATCATTTAGGCTTTCAATGTCAACAATTTCATCGACCCGCCCAAGCATTTCTTGTAGCTTTTCACGGAAAGTCACCGACTTTTTCTCTATCAACTCAATTTCTTTTTTAATCTCTTGAACTTCAGAGTCACAATCATCATATGCGGTTTTAATTGTTGACAGTGCCTTAAGTTTCGTTTTCAGAATATCTTTATACTCTTTTGATGTGTAGAAAAACCTCTCATATTGTTCTTCTTCTATCGAAGCGCCACAAACACAATGCCCTTCCACACGATCCACGTGACTTAAGCAGTATGGACAAGTATCAGATGTAAAAAGGTTTAGATGATCGTGTGAAAAAATAACTTTTTCAATACGTCTAATCTCTGAAGCAGATTCATTTCTAACTACGTTTAATTTGTACCGTTCATCAAGAGCTGAAACCAGATTTTCTTTTAATCGGCTTAATCTAAGTTCACAATCAATTAATTCTGATTTGCACGACTCAATATCTTGATTAATTGTATTTGATCCAGTTCGATTTCGCTTGAATGCCTGTCTGGCATCATGCAACTTGTCAATTTGCTGCTCTTTATCAGAGATTTCTTTCTGTAAAAAACTGACATTTTTAGCCCCGCCATTTTTTCGCATTTTGTCGGCTAAAAGCGTGTACTCATTCACAACCGCTTTAGCCAAGCTTTTCTCTCTCGACAGCTTCTTTTCCTCGACAATAGAGTCGTAGTAATCAGAATAGGCTTTACCAACTAAGAGTTCAAAAATAGCTTTTCGAACCAACTCAGAATCAGAAACATACGTTGAATTAGTATCTGGCTTTTTATAAATACCCTCTGGGTTCGGCTGTTGATCGTGATAAATCAGCCGCATCAAGTCTGATATATTAATTTTAAATGTATTATATCCATGAAAAAGCTCGACCACAGATATTTCCAATTTCTCGAGAATCCAGTCAGAAAAAACGTATGAATCTTTGCTTCTGTTTACGGGATATATTTCAGTCTTATCTTCCGAAAGAGAAAATCTTACCTTCTCTTCAATTAAAGTATTTTTATCTTCTGAATATATCTTCTCAACCACCCGCTCATAGGGGATTACTGTTACTTCATTATCTCCAAAGTAGCGCCTTAGTAAATAACTGCCATCATTGATTGAGATATAAAGATCAACATAGTTATCACTATCAGAAGTTATTTCATCGTGGCGCTTATCATTATTTATTCGAAATATTGGAACCTCTCCACCCAATGCAAAATAAATCAAATTACAAAAGGTGCTTTTCCCTGTTCCATTATCGCCCTCAATTAGGATGATATTTTCGTCGAACTCTTTAGACTCGAAAAAATACTTGCTTCCTTCATAAATAAGCTTATTAACTCGCATCAGACCCATGTTCGAACTCCATTTTCAACATAAATTTTACCTAACATGGTATCCAGAGTTAGCGATGCCAACCGTCCCACTTTCTTTGATATTTTTATTATATTCTTAGA
>NZ_JAJALG010000013.1:0-98818 GCF_020515205.1 Alteromonas sp. McT4-15 | reverse complement strand
ATCCGATCACTTAAGGTAAAACTGGCAAGGACGAAAAAGAAGAAGAAAAAGTGATCGGATAAAACCGAAATGACCGTTCGGATTCACCGAAATACGCAACTGCTAACTTCAATTTCATTGACTGCGATAGCTCAGCAGCAATGTGATTGCCAAATCGATTCGCTTCACCTTCCAAATATTCTATATTTTAATGCTTCGTCCAATATATGGCGTTAGCTTTTCACAAAATTCCCCTGGAGAGTGGCTAGTTAGTTCTGAGGTTTACTATCAGGACTTATAAATGAGCAACAAGACAAATACACATGATCTGAATATCAAGTTTATTCATCAATTTAAACGTTCAACCAGAACAGAGTGGCCGGATAAGTTCCGTCTATGCTGGTTCTTTGACCCAAATACACTCGATTATATTTACGAGCATAAAGACGAATATTTCATCACTAATGGTTTTGTTCTGTCAGATGCTCTAGTACAGCAACTACCGGAGGGGTTTCAAAAGAAGTATTTTGAACCCCATGAGCGATGTTTATTGTTTTTGCTATTCGAGATTCAAATCGTCAATTTCATCAACTCTGATGTTGTTGACGCTGACGAATTTGAGAACACGTTTGGAGTTTCAAAAAAGCGGTATTTTTCTGCTGATGCGATTGACGAATGGACTGAACAGATCGATTTACTCTAGGGCTGCTTTGCAGCCCTTTTTTAGAAGAGATTCGACATAGTTCGTCTTATTACGCTTTGTCGAACGATTTTTTCAGCATGTATTAGGGTTGTTAAATGTTCAATAAACCTAGAGGAGTCTGCAAAAAAGTTGGGATAAGCTTCCTTTACATCTTCTATACTGCTCGTATAAACGAGAGCAACAATTAAATTATTGTGGGGGGAGGCTGCAACACTTTCTTGATGTGCATACTTTTCTTGTGCTGAGTCTGAATCTCTTTGGTTGAAGATAGTGTATTCCAGCTGACCATTATCTGGATCAATCACTAACAAAATATACCCAGCTTCTTCGTGATCTTTAAGCTCGTCACCAACAATTTTTAACGAATTAGCAAACGATGAAAATAACTTTACAACATCAAGCTTTCTAATTATTTTTGCTAAGCTGTCTAACATTTCGCCAGTGTCGACTTTTGACTGTTCAGACTTGATGAAATATCCACTGATACGATCTTCTAGACTGAGATTATGATAGTTAGTAACTTTATCAAGTACAGAAAACAAACTTCCAACGAGCCTGAAGAAATCTTCCCATTCCTTTTTTCCCTGGTTTGTCTTTAAAGATTGATTGGTAAAAAGGTCGATTATTTCGAGTGCAGTTGCCCAATAGTGCTGTAAATATGTCCTAATCTGAACTTCTATATTTTTTAGCGTCTTATCTTTAGAAGGAAATTGGCCTATTATATGGTAGCTTCGATACCCATCAGGCTTGGGGTTCGTTATGTAGTCTTTGAACCGAAAGCGATTGTCAGAATATTTGAAAGTGTTATTTTTTCTTAGCTCCCTCGTTATTTTTCTGACTTTTTTTTCGCTTGATACAACAGCCCTGCATCCGCCTATATCTTGCATTTTTTTCAGCGTCATGCTTTCAAAGCGTTGTAGTTTAGACACTATAGAAACGTATCTTTTTAAACGTTTAGCAAAAAGAGCGTCCTTTTCTATGGGGAGGACTACTTTTTGCAAAAGAGTGAAGGCCATTTCTAATGAATCGGAGTGCTCACTTCTCCAGAAAACGAGGACATCAAAGCAGTGGTTGAACTCGCTATTATCCTCATAATTTCCAAATGCTAAGAACTTACCCGCTTTTGTAATTTGCTTCCCTGAAAATTTTGGTTTGCTTACTTGCAAAATATCGACTCTCTATAATCCAACGCGATTTCTGGAAAGGGTACACTTTAATATAGATAAAAAAAAGCACCCTCACGGGTGCTCAATATCATTCGCCTTCCAATTTTCGCATAGCAAAAAACGCAATTAACGCAAGAGCTAGACCGACCCCAAGACACCCAAAAGCAATTAGGTACAGTCTATTCGAAAGGGGTTGGTATACAATGAACTCTGGATAATCCAGCAGCAAAAAAGCGAGGTTCCAGAGCGTATTAATTGTCGCAATAGCAATTATTGCATTGCTCAGCGACATCCACTTCCCGCTTAGTTTCAGGCACGCGTTGAAAAGGCTTTCATAGTATATTCTCATTTGTTTTACTCCTAGTTAGTCCTTTAACTAACTAGGGGCTTTGTAGGCGAATTATTCGTCTACCTACCAACTCTCGTAACGTGCTGCTATAGACTCCTTAGTAGCTCGGATTTCTGCTAGACATTCATTTAGTCCCTCTGCTGCATCATTCTCAAAGTCACAGCGCATATCATGTGGTATGTATGGTTCTAATGCGGCTGTTGCTGACAGTTTTATGTCCCATAACTTTTCGGCTAGCTCTTCAGCTTGTTTTACAATTTTGCTTCTTTCCTCCCAGTCAATATCATGGTTTGAAATTATTTCTTGGCGAATGATTTCTGAATTATAAGTCTTGTATTTACAGCGTATTGCAATGTGAAGCGTACGTTCTAGACGTTCAAGACGGAAGTAAGTAGTCCCAAGGTTTGTAGCTTTCGTTTTTTTGATGTCCGTAATCGACATGATTACCTCGTTTGTGATGAATTTTGAAAAATTTTGACAGATAGGGATACACAAAGCGCTGTAAACAGAAATTTATCCAGGACGGTGACTACATATTTATGTATGCAGAACCACAGTCTTACTTTCTTTAGCCATATTCTTCAGTCATATGGGAATAATATTGAAAGTGCGGTAAACCTCGGCTGCGCTTTTGTCACGGTTCGCAGCCAGCCTAGAGGTGCTGGCTGTAGATGATGAGCAATAATCATCGCGATTTGCGTTTGTTGTCGAAGCAATAGAGGACAAAAGATGGGAGCCATCAGGCTCCCTATAGGTCAAACTGAGTTTTTGTTATTCAATCAACCCCATTAACTTTCCTGCTTCTATGAATCCGTCACGGCGGATTTGAATAACTCTGTCTCCTGTTGTGTGAGCTAACTTTTCGAGTTCTTCTAACTGTTGTAGATATGAATCTTTCCGAACTAACTCTAACTTGTCGTCGCCTAACTGACGTTTACTATTGAACATGAGTTCGTAAATAACATTACATTCTTGAGCTTTAAACTTAATGCGGCTCGCCAGTAAAGTTTGTTGCTCACGAGAGAACTGTGAGCGATTAGCTGAAAACAACTTCGAATGGGCCTTTTCGATCTGAGTCAAAAAACGCTGTCTGTGGCTGTACATGTAAACGAACTCATATAAGCCATTAGTGTCTTCAAGCTCTTGTAGATATTTAGTGAGGATGCCCTCTCGGAGCTTGCCGTTCCCCTTATTCTTTGCATTAGATGTCTCCATTTCAATTGCGACAGTACACCCTGTGTCGGCATCTACAACTAAACCATCGACCAATCGCTGGTCATTGCCTCGATTTTCAAGCAGTATCGCGAGGTCTTTTTCTGATGCGAATCCAGTGATCTTTTGACGCTTCGCTAAATCCAAAATTACTATTTGAACTGAGAGATCATGTATTAAATTTCGCTCATTGATTCTGCTCGCATCAGAACGAAGGTGCAGCTCTCTATTCAAAAGAAACTCAGCTTCTCTGATGCCTTGTGAGGTGAGTAAAATAAATCCCTTATCAGTGTTTGCAAAAGAACTGTGCAAAGTAATCAGCTGCTTTTTCTTCATGCGATTTACGAGTTTGTTCACTGCCTCTCGACTAAGTCCCAAGTGACGCTGTAATACGCTCTTACTGGAAACTCGAAAAGCCCCGAGAATTGCCAGAACGGCATTCTCTCTTTGCATACCCAAAGTACCTGGATCTGAAGCTCCCGCTATAATGATATGCGTCAGTGATTTTTCAATTGCTCTTTCAACGTAGTTCATATTTTCTCCTGTATTTTTACGTCGAAAGTAAATAGATTCACACGAGGATAAATAGGCAGGGTGGGGCACAATGCTTTGCACTATGCCCAAGCTTCGCAACGCTAAGCAGTGTGCTTAGCAATAGTGATTTTCTGACGAAAAACACAAACAACTTCGTTGTAGCAACACTTCTGCAAGCCTGAGCGGACGCGACTCGTCGCTGCTCAGGCACTCATTGCTACGCGAATTCGACAGAAGCGTTGCTCGGAGTCAGCTACCGCTGATTTAGCCACATTCCACCATGCTCTACTCAGGGAAAGCTGCGCTTTGAATACCCCATCGCAGAGTTCACACCGTTGGTGTTTCAGTTGCTTGCAATTACTCCGTAATTACAAGCAATTTTGCATAAGCAAAATGAAATCTGGCTAAATCTGCGATGCTGCCTCCGGCTCCGATAATTGTTCTGTTTCACAAAACTATTATCTGCGCAGTCGTTATTGAGCTTTGCTCAAGCTTTTTTACATAATCGTACCGATTACGTTGTTTGCATCTTCGATGAGAGCGAAAAGCAAGTTGCGGGTGGTAATGGACAAATAATTAGAAGAAAAAAGAGCACCCAGCGGGTGCTCCAAGAACGTTCTATTTTTTTCGCAGCCTTGCACTTTGTAAGTGACAAGCAAGCGATAATAAATAGATAAGCAAAATTAGCAAATAGCCTTTCATTCCGGTAAACGGATAACTCTCTGCCACTTCGAATTGAGTTATTAGCTGGACAACAAAAATCACAAATAGAATGTCTCCAATCGTGATTAGTTGTGAGCTAAGTACGTCAAACAATGCAATAAAAAATTGCCGATTACATTTCATGTATTTCTCCTTTTATGTCTTCGGACTTAAAAAGGGCCAGACAAGGAGAATTTTTGAGATTGCAGCAAAGCTTTTTTTTTAACCGCTGACTTCTGGAGTGATTCTGCTTTTGATAGTAGTTTCAAATCGCGTAATTATTACGCTTTAATCATAAGTTGATTTGATAGTCAGAGGTTCGCGCAAATCAGACATGTCGGATGTATGAGTGACAATAAAGCGGTGTTCTGATACTTTTGTCTAATAAAAGGCGAATACACGCGAGCATCGCACAAAAGGACTATCTCGTCACGCTGAAGGGAATCAACCCAGTTCTCATTAGAGCACGGTCATTGGCCCTTCACGTGAACTGTATACGGAGTACGTATGAGTTCAGTGAACAAAAAAGCGCTATCAGAAACCGATATCATATCTAAGTACATCATACCTGCTATAAAGCAGGCTGGTTGGGATGATATGACCCAAATCCGGCAGGAAGTAAAACTGCGTGATGGTAAAGTTGTCGTTCGCGGTATGGTCGCTGCACGTAAAAAAGTAAAATCCGCTGATATAGTGCTTTATCACAAACCTTCAATGCCCTTGGCTGTTATAGAAGCCAAAGCCAATAAGCATGAAATCGGTAAAGGGATGCAGCAAGGGCTAGATTACGCCAAACTACTCGATGTGCCCTTCATTTTTGCCAGCAATGGTGACGGTTTTATCTTTCATGACAAAACGAATTCTCAGCAACTTGAAACCGAAATTAGTCTAGAAGACTTCCCAACGCCTTCACAATTGTGGGCAAAGTATTGTGCGTATAAAGATTATAAAGAATCACAGTTACCCATTATCACGCAAGACTACTATGACGATGGTTCTGGTAAATCGCCGCGTTACTACCAGTTACAAGCAATTAATAAAACCGTAGAAGCAGTATCCTCAGGAAAAGACAGGATTTTGCTTGTAATGGCAACAGGCACGGGTAAGACCTATACGGCCTTTCAAATTATCTGGCGCTTGTGGAAAGCCAAAGCGAAGAAGCGTGTTCTGTTTCTGGCAGACCGAAATGTTTTAGTCGATCAAACTCGTATTAATGACTTTCAGCCTTTCGGCCAGGCAATGACGAAAATCACGGGCAGAAAAGTCGACCCTGCTTATGAAGTTCACCTGGCGCTATATCAGGCATTAACTGGCCCCGACGAAAGCCAGAAGGCTTATAAGCAAGTCGATCCCGATTTCTTTGACCTTATCGTGATTGATGAATGCCATAGAGGCAGTGCATCAGAAGAGAGTGCGTGGCGCGAAATTCTTGAATACTTTAGCGCTGCTACTCAGATCGGCTTAACTGCCACACCTAAAGAAACCGATGAAGTGTCTAACATCGACTACTTTGGTGAGCCAGTTTATATGTACTCATTAAAAGAAGGCATTGAAGATGGCTTTCTTGCGCCTTACAAAGTGGTTCGTGTGGATCTCGACATTGACTTACAAGGCTGGAGACCAACCAAAGGTCAGGTTGATAAGCATGGCAATGAAGTTGAAGACCGTATCTATAACCAGAAAGACTTTGACCGCACCTTAGTCATTGATGAGCGCACTCAATTGGTGGCAGAGACAATTACTAATTACCTGAAACGTACCGATCCCTTAGCAAAAACAATTGTGTTCTGTAACGACATCGACCATGCCGAACGAATGCGCAGGGCGCTAATTAACTGTAACCCAGAACAATATGCCAAAAATGATAAGTACGTCATGAAGATCACAGGTGATGATGCCATTGGTAAAGGCCAGCTGGATAACTTCATTAACCCCAAACGCACTTATCCTGTTATCGCAACTACATCAGAACTTATGACAACGGGTGTTGATGCCAAAACCTGCAAGCTGGTTGTGCTCGATCAGAACATTCAGAGTATGACCAAGTTCAAACAGATCATCGGCAGAGGCACCCGTATCGATGACAAATTTGGCAAGCTCTGGTTCACTATCCTCGATTTCAAAAAGGCCACAGAGCTTTTTGCAGATGAGCGTTTCGACGGTATTCCTGAAAAAGTTATCAACACTAAGCCCAGTGATATCAATGATGAAGATTCTGATTTTAACGATATTCTAGACGGGCACGACACAGAGGGTGAACCCGAAGGCACTACAGATAGCCCCGATAGTCTTAGCTGCGATGATGACTTTGATTTCTCTGAAGTTGGAGATTCACCACAAACAGGTTGGGACGAAGATGAAGAAACCACCGTCACCAAATATCACATCAATGGTGTAGCGGTTAAGAAAGTAGGGGAGCGCGTTCAGTATTATGATGAAGACGGCAAACTCGTTACCGAGTCATTTAAAGACTATACCAAGAAGACTCTCACGAAATCTTTTGCATCCCTCGATGACTTCATTAAGCGCTGGAACAGTGCTGAGCGTAAACAAGCCATCATAGATGAATTAGCGTCTGAAGGTGTTATTTGGGAAGTATTGGAAGCAGAAATTGGGAAAGAATTAGACCCATTTGATATGATATGTCATGTTGTTTTCGACCAGCCTCCGCTAACGCGCAAAGAACGCGCAAATAATGTTAAAAAGCGCAACTACTTCACCAAGTACAGCGAAATGGCGCAGGCCGTTTTGAATGAACTGTTGAATAAATACAGTGATGAGGGCGTAGAAGCCCTTGAAAGCAAAGACGCCCTTAAAACAGGTAAAGTTGTAGAATTTGGCCGCCCCATCGAAATTGCCAAGAAAGGATTTGGTGGGCCAAAACAGTATGAAGCAGCCATAGCTGAACTGGAAAAAGCCATCTACAGCACCACACCAGATAAATCAGCCTGAGCAACGCTCAGGCCGAATTATAAAGAATCAGAGAATAAGAAAGTATGTCTATTAGTACCGTTATTAAATCCATTCAGGACATCATGAGAAAAGACGCTGGCGTTGATGGTGATGCTCAGCGTTTAGGCCAGATGTCATGGTTACTCTTCCTAAAAATATTCGATGCCCAAGAAGAAGAGCTGGAATTTGAAATGGATGACTACCGTGAGCCAATTCCACCTAAGTACCTGTGGCGTAACTGGGCAGCGGATGATGAAGGTATCACAGGCGATGAGTTAATGGAGTTTGTGAACGATGACCTATTCCCAGCGCTTAAAAACTTAACCGCGCCAATCGTTAAGAATCCCCGTGGCTTTATCGTGCGTGAAGCGTTCTCAGATGCCTTCAACTACATGAAGAACGGCACGCTGCTACGCCAAGTGATCAATAAGCTCAATGAAATCGATTTTACCGACTCAAAAGAACGTCATTTATTCGGCGATATCTACGAGCAAATTTTACGTGATCTGCAAAGCGCTGGTAATGCAGGAGAGTTCTATACGCCCCGTGCTGTAACCCGTTTTATTGTAGACAGGGTAGACCCAAAACTGGGCGATAAAGTCTTCGATCCCGCCTGCGGCACAGGTGGATTTCTAGCCTGTTCAGTTGACCACGTAAAATCAAAATATGTAAACACCGTAGCTGACCATAAAACACTGCAAAACCAAATTCACGGCGTTGAGAAGAAACAGCTTCCACACCTGTTAGCTACCACAAACATGATGCTGCACGGTATTGAAGTACCTGTGCAAATCAGGCACGACAACACGCTAAACCGCCCACTTTCAAACTGGGATAGTGAATTTGATGTTATCGTAACCAACCCACCATTTGGTGGAACCGAAGAAGACGGTATCGAGAAGAACTTCCCCTCAGATATGCAAACAAGGGAAACCGCCGACCTGTTTTTACAGCTAATTATTGAAGTGCTCAAAGACGGTGGACGCGCAGCGGTGGTTTTGCCGGACGGCACACTCTTTGGTGAAGGTGTCAAAACCAAAATCAAAAAGCTGCTGACAGAAGAGTGTAATCTGCACACCATAGTTCGACTACCTAACGGCGTGTTTAACCCTTACACAGGCATTAAAACCAACCTGCTGTTTTTCACTAAGGGAAAGCCAACCAGCGAGATTTGGTTCTACGAGCACCCTTACCCAGATGGCGTGAAAAACTACTCCAAAACCAAGCCCATGAAGTTTGAAGAGTTCCAAACTGAACAGGAATGGTGGGGCACAGAAGAGGATGGATTTGCCAGCCGAGTAGAAAATGAGCAAGCCTGGAAAGTATCTATCGAAGAGGTCATCGAACGCAACTTCAACCTGGATGTTAAAAATCCGCACGTAGGCGAAGTAGAAAGCCATGATCCTAATGAACTGCTTAAGCAATACGAAACACAGCAACAAGAAATTCAGGTATTGCGCGATCAGCTTAAGGGCATACTGGCAGAAGCCCTGTCATCAGGCACTGAGGGTAAAGCTTAATGTCAGTAGAGAGAATTATTACTGAAAATCTGGATATCTGGACATCGGCAATCAAAACCAAATCAGCTTCAGGGCGGGGGAGTTCCACTAAGCTTGAATTATATGGGATTAAAAGACTAAAAGATTTGGTATTAAGTTTAGCGATTCACGGTAAGCTAACTACGCAAAATATTAGTGACTCATCTGTAGATGAGCTTATCTCAGTTTTAGTCAGTAAAAATAAGACTGATGGAAATAAGGTTAATTTAGAGAAAGTAAATTTATCTACAGTTGTGCCGTTTCAAATTCCAGAATCATGGCGTTGGCTAAACCTAGGTTTTTGTGCGAGGGTTTTCTCTGGTAATACATTTAAGAGTCAAGACTTTTCAAAAGAAAATGGGTGTCGAGTAATAAAAATTACGAATGCAGGTGTGGGCAAGTTAGTCGAAACAGATGAGTTTTTACCTGAGCGATATAAAGAGGAACACAACAAATTCCTAGTATTTGAGGGCGATATAATATTGGCTCTAACTAGACCATATATAAGTGATGGATTAAAAGTTAGCCTTTGCAATAAAACTTATGACAAATCTCTTTTAAACCAGCGCGTCGCAGCTTGCAGGGCGTATATCAATAATAGATATCTGTATTTGGTATTGAGAAGTTCCTATGTTTTGAACACATATCAAAATAGGTTCAGTGGTAATGGTTTGCAACCAAACCTAAAGGTGAAAGACGTTACAGAATTACCAATACCGATTCCACCCGAAGAAGAACAAAAGCGAATTGTTGCTAAGGTAGATGCGTTATTGGCTCTCTGTGACCAATTAGAGTCACAAACCGAAGCCAGTATCAAAGCGCATCAAACACTCGTAAAATCATTATTAGAAACGCTCACTAACGCAAAAGATGCAGACGAACTAAACGAAAGCTGGCAGCGCATCAGCGCACATTTCGACGTGCTATTTACCACAGAAGACAGTATCGACCAGCTGAAACAAACCATCCTTCAACTCGCAGTCATGGGCAAACTGGTAAAACAAGACCCCAACGACGAACCTGCATCAAAACTACTGGAACGCATCGAAGTAGAAAAAGTACAGTTAATAAAAGATAAGAAAATAAAAAAACAGACAGAATTAAAAGAAGTTAATGAAAGCGATTTTCCATTTAGCACTCCAGAAGGATGGGCAGTAGTTAGACTAGGAGCTTTAATACCTCAATTTCAAAATGGAGTCTCAAGTAGAGGTGACAAAAAGGGTAAGGAGACAATAGTTCTTAGACTAGCAGATATAAAGGACTGGAGAATAAGTGAAAATGACACAAGACGTTTAATAATAAATGAGGAGACTATCGAAAAATACTTATTAAAGAAAGGTGATACTTTAATTATAAGGGTAAACGGTAGTTCAGAAATTGTTGGTCGATTTATAACTGTAGAAAAAGTAACTGATGCCATTTACTGTGATCATTTTATCAGAATGCGTTTCCCAATACCTTGTATAGAGCCAAATTATCTTGCGATTTTAGGTTCTTCTCGTCTAGTTCGAGATAAAATTTCTGATCTATTTATTAGTACCGCAGGTCAGAAAACAGTAAATCAAACGCATATTAGTTCTTTAACCCTCAGTATTCCCCCAATAATGGAGCAAAAAAGGATATCTGAGAGAGTACGTTATCTGGTTGCTATTTGTGATGAATTGAAATCAAAATTACAGACAGTTCAAAGAACAATAAGTAATGTGGCGGATTCAGTAAAAGCCAACTACTAGAGTCAAGGAGAGAGAATGAGTAGCTTGAAATATCTATATGCTGGTAATGACAGAGATGCTTCTGGCGGGCTTTTGCAAACTGAAGTAGATCTGAGTGGTGATGATGTTCAGGAGCAGTTAGCGCCAGTTACTTCATTTTTAAATCGGCTAGTGGACTCTGAGAATCTGATAGTTTTAGCTGGTTCAGGAACATCGTTGTCACTTAATTCACAAATTGTGGGGCAGCCTAAAGTTGCTCCTAGCATGTGGGATTTGTGGAATTTATGTAAGAATGCTGACGATAAGTTATTCGGTTTAGTGAGAAGTGCCGTTAGATATAGTGAGACTGCACAGACTAATTCTACAGGCGAGATAATAGAAGATATTGAGTTGCTTCTTTCATTATGTGACTCCTATATAGAGCTAAAAACTTTATCGAGAACTAGGCAAGGGCAGCTTGAACGTTTTTTAAAGTTGGCTAAAAAAGTTATATTTGATGCCACTAATTTTTGTGACAAAGTTTCAAATGAAAAGTGGTCTGCACACAATAGGTTTATCAGAACTCTTTCTAAAAGAACTCCAAAGCAAAAAAGGCTAAAGCTATTTACAACGAATTATGATTTGGCTTTTGAGAATGCAGCATCCAATAATGGAGTAATCGTTATTGATGGCTTTGAATTCTCTAAACCGTCCCGCTTCAATCCTGCTTGGTTTAATTACGATATAGTTAATAGAACACAAGCTAATGAACAGACTGGTTCTTACCTTTCAAATTTAATGCATTTATATAAATTGCATGGTTCTGTCGACTGGGTAAAAATTAACGGGTCTATTCGGAAGCTATCTTTCACTGAAGATGGGGATTGTGAGCCAGTATTCATATACCCTAGTAGTTCCAAGTACCAAAGTTCTTATGACTCTCCCTATATTGATATGATGTCGGCTTTTTTAGATGCACTCCAAAAACCGAAAACTTCTCTACTATGTGCAGGATTTGGTTTTAACGATAAACACTTGAACAATGCCATTTCGATGGCCTTGCGTACGAACCCTGAATTCAATTTAATCGTAGCAACAAAAGATCCTTTTAATCCAAGTGGAGCATTTAACTCGTCAGTTCGGTCAATGTTAACTAACTTAATGATTGCTGGAGATGCCAGAACAATGATGGTTGACTGTTCTTTTGATGATTTGTGTTCACTTATTCCTGAAAGGCAGAAGGTGACACCCGAAGAAAGAGTTTATCAGGCTATTAAAGATCTAGTTGGTCAATAAAAAGGATTTTACATGTCTGCGAGTGATTGGTTTTCTCCACATGATTCCAAGAGAAGAATTGGTAGCTTAATTGATGTTTCTGCAACCGATGCTAAAGTTAATTTAACTGACTCTGGTTCTGGAGATAATGTTTGGCTCCTCGGCGGCAGGCTTTCAGCTGGTGAGGTCAATGAGTATATATTTATTGATGCTGGAGGCCATTCTATTCTAGGTCGTATTGTAAAGGTCTGGCTTGAGAGTGGTGAAAGATTAAGTGTTGATGCTCTGGACGATAGTATCCCCACGAATAATCCCATCGGCCTAGTTCAGCTATTGGTTAGTGTGGATGTGGAAAATGGTGAAAATTATAAGGGTATTCGGCGTTACCCTAAACTAGGCGCACAAGTATATTCTGCTCATCCTCTATTAGTATCAAAATTAGCTGAAGGATTGTCGTCGAAGGATGGTGATATCAATTTACCGATAGCAGAAATGCCTCATGATCGATCAGTAAAAATTAACCTCAGCCCTGAGAAATTATTCTCAAGACATTGCGCCATCTTAGGGACTACTGGTGGTGGTAAAAGCTATACAACAGCAACATTAATAGAGCAGGTTAGACAAGCTGGAGGTAAGGTTTTATTAATTGATGCTACTGGTGAATATCGTACACTCCCGTGCACAAGTTATTATGTCGGTGCAAATACCCGTTCCACAAATACAAATGTCACGTTTCCGCATTGGATGTTTACCGATAGTGATTTACGTGCTTTGTTGCGGCCCTCAGCCCAAAGTCAATCGCCTAAATTAGAGTCTGCAATTCAGAGCCTAAAAGTAGTCACCTCATTTTATCAAAATCCAAGTCATGGCTTGCCAATTTCATCAAACTATCTATTGGTGAAAGCAGAGCAGCTTAAGGCTCCGATAGAAACTGCAATTCAGAGCATATCTGGACGGATCAATCAGATACCGTGGAGGTTTAGCCTCTTAGCTGATCAAATTATAAATGAGTGTGTATGGCCTTCTGCTGGTAATGCTCGTGCTCCAGACACAACCAAGTGGGGAGGAAAGGCTGATAACGATGTTGGACATTGTTTAAATCTGTTATCAAGAATAAAAGCAATGTCAGAAAATAACCACCTTCGTTGGATGATTGATTGTGATCCTTCATTAAATACGATACCAAGTTTATTAGATTCTTTAGCAGCGTCTGCAAACAGCGAAATATTGAGGCTTGATTTATCTTCAGTGCCTTTTGAAGCGAATGCTAGAGAGGTATTAGTAAATGCAATAGGTAGAAAGTTACTTTCCCTAGCTCGAAACGGAGTAATCTCCCAAGAAAATCCTCTATTAGTTTTCATTGATGAATCGCACCAATTTTTGAATAAGAAAATTGGTGATGAAACGAGTAGAGTAGAATTAGATGCTTTTGGTAATATAGCTAAAGAAGGCAGAAAATATGGCCTTAATGTAACAATAGCAACGCAGCGTCCAAGAGACATTCCAGAAGATGTTTTAAGTCAGGTAGGTACAATGATCGTGCACAGACTCACTAACCAGCTAGATCAGGACATCGTCAAGAAAGCTGTCGGTTCAATCGACCAAAAATCCGCTTCTTTTCTACCAGTTCTAGGGCAGGGAGAAGCGTTACTTTTAGGAGTGGATTTTCCATTTCCTATGATGGTAAAAATTAGGAAACCTACAAATGAACCTGAATCAACAAGTGCGTCCTTTTCTTCAGCGTGGGGGCGTAGATAAAACTTGTAATAGTCATGGGTTTCAAAAAAAGATAATATCTGTTCCCTTAAGTTCCCTTAAGTAAGCTCCGGCTCTTGGTAATATATGGGGTCAAATAGGGGCCAAAAGTTAAGTAATAAAGAGTAATATTGAGTGATGAAAACCATGTCAATAACGCTACAAGCCGCGAAATACCGCAAATCAGCACTCATCAGCAACGAAGCCTCATTTGGCTTCAAAATGCCGTTTTAAAGAATAAATACCCCAAGTCGGGAGCAATTCTGACTAGGTGTAATAGAAGGGCCATTTTTGTTTTAACGAAATGGTCCTTTTTCGTTTTTACACGTTTATAATTTAATTGAAGCATACCGTAGTTGATGCATACCCTATCTTAAACTTAATTCATTATCCCATTTTTAGAGGTTTTCGTAGTGCTAAGGAAAGGCTTAGTTATCTCTACCGTTTTTTTGCTGCCTATAGCGGCAGCAGCGTTCTTTTTAAGTGTTCATGAGTTATTCAGCATGAAGACTGTTAATGTCGACCCAAAGTTAAAAGAAATATCGGGCATCGAATTTGATAAATATAAGCGCCTTTGGGCTATCAACGACAGTGGTGATGGTCCGAAGCTGTATATGCTAAATAAAGATGGCACTATTGCTCGAGAAGTAACGGTGACCAACGCCAAAAATGTCGATTGGGAAGATATGACTCAAAATCGCTTTGGGCACTTTTTCTTAGGGGATTTTGGTAATAACGACAATGACCGTCGTTGGTTGACCATATATAAAATTGAAAACCCAATAGATATAAAAACCGATACCACTAAAGCAGAGATTATCAAATTTACCTATCCGCAAATGGCGAAAGGTAAAGTAAAACCCGAAGACAAAAATTACGACTTAGAGGCTTTTGTTGAGTATAAGCGTAACTTGTATTTGTTCACTAAAAATCGCACAAAACCATTCGATGGTATTACTAAGCTTTATAAGGTCGGCGACCATGCGGCAAATTTTGATGCTGAATTCATCGGTGAGTTTAAAACGTGTACAACACTAGAGAAATTATGTTGGATCACGTCTGCTGCCATTAGTCCAGACAGAACGAAATTGGTACTTCTCGATTCTACCAGCCTTTGGTTGTTCGAGAATTTTGTAGGTGACAACTTTTTCAGTGGCGATGTGTCGCGTATTGACTTAGGTGTTGTTACTCAAAAGGAAGCGGTAACGTTTTATGATGACAATACTCTCATATTTACTGACGAAGAGTACAAAGGCTTATTCGGTGGAAATGTATATGAAGTTAAACTCGACCAGGTAAAGCGTATCGTGATTAAATATCGTGAAGATTCAGATCAAAATAAACAAACAAAGCAGTAAATTTTTATGAAGTTTAGTCCATTACTTTCAGAGCTTATTCAAGCATTGACCTGTTTACCTGGAGTGGGGAACAAAAGTGCTCAGCGTATGGCGTTTCATTTGTTAGAGCGAAACCGCACTGGCGCAATCGACTTGAGTAATGTTCTGCATAACGCGATGGAACATATTCATCACTGCAAACGCTGTCGAACCTTTACCGAGGATGAACTTTGCGATATTTGCCGGCATCCAGAACGGGAGGCTAGCGGATTACTTTGCATTGTTGAAAGCCCACAAGATGTTTTAGCTATTGAGCAGACCCTGAGCTACAAAGGCCAGTATTTCGTGCTGATGGGGCATTTGTCGCCAATTGATGGTGTAGGGCCAAATGAAATTGGTCTTGATGAGTTTGAATCTCGACTTAAAGCTGGCGGCATCAATGAAGTTATATTGGCGACCAACCCTACTGTTGAGGGTGAGGCTACGGCACACTATATTGCTCAGCTATGTGCCTCTCACAGTGTAGAGGCTTCTCGCATTGCTCATGGCGTACCAGTGGGGGGAGAGCTCGAATATATCGACGGTAATACGTTAACTCATGCTTTTTCAGGCAGACGAAAGCTTTAACATTTTACTCAAACAGCGGTTTATTTGTATGTAAGCCGCTGTGCACCAAAAATTTTCACCGCTAATTAATAAATTTTTGTGCTAAACGTTGAAAAATGCATCCAACGTCCTCACCTCGCTAACAGTAGCGAAATCCATTCAATGAGGAGATATTGGATTATGGCTGAAGCAGCCCACAAAGAAACCCACGGTTTTCAAACAGAAGTAAAACAGCTTCTTCATCTAATGATTCACTCTTTGTATTCAAACAAAGAGATTTTCCTACGTGAGTTAGTGTCAAATGCCGCCGATGCTGCAGACAAGCTCCGTTTTCGAGCGTTGGAAAATGACAGCCTTTATGAAAACGACGGCGATTTAAACGTTAAACTAAGCGTAGATAAAGAAGCAAATACCGTCACTATTACCGATAATGGTATTGGTATGACCCGCGACGAAGTTATCGCTAACCTAGGTACAATTGCAAAGTCAGGTACTAAAGACTTTTTTAGTAAATTGTCTGGCGATAGCGCCAAGGATTCACAGCTAATTGGCCAGTTTGGTGTTGGCTTCTACTCAGCATTTATTGTTGCCGATAAAGTAACGGTTCGCACACGCGCAGCAGGCGCTGACGCCTCTGCGGGTGTTGAGTGGATTTCAGACGGTGAAGGCGAATTCACTATCGCTGAAATCAACAAGCCGACTCGAGGTACAGAGATTACCCTTCATCTTCGTGAAGATGAAAAAGAGTATGCTGACGCGTGGCGTCTTCGCTCTATCGTGAGTAAATACTCTGACCACATCAGTATTCCTGTTCAAATGTGGAAAGAAGAAGTACCTGAAAGTGAAGGTCCTGATGGTGAAAAAATTGCAGCCCAGCCAGGTGAGTGGGAAGTTGTAAACAAAGCTACCGCGCTGTGGACTCGCGAAAAGTCTGATATTTCAGATGAAGAATATAACGAGTTCTATAAGCATATTTCGCACGACTTTGCTGATCCACTCGCATGGGCGCATAACAAAGTTGAAGGGAAAACAGAGTATACCAGTCTTCTGTATATCCCTTCAAAAGCACCGTTTGATATGTGGAACCGCGATCAAAGCCATGGGTTAAAACTGTACGTACAGCGCGTGTTCATCATGGATGACGCTGAGCAGTTCATGCCAACGTACCTTCGCTTTGTAAAAGGCTTGCTTGATAGCAACGATTTACCGCTTAACGTATCTCGCGAAATTCTACAAGATAACAAGATTACACAAGCACTGCGTCAAGGCTGTACGAAGCGCGTATTGCAAATGCTTGAGAAAATGGCGAAAAATGACGCTGAGAAATATCAGTCTTTCTGGAACGAGTTTGGTAATGTGCTTAAAGAAGGTCCTGCGGAAGACTTTAGCAATCGTGAAAAGATTGCTGGTCTACTGCGCTTTGCTTCAACTCACGGTGACTCAGATGCGCAAACGGTATCACTAGCTGACTACATTGAGCGCATGAAAGAGGGCCAAGACAAGATTTACTATGTAACGGCAGATAGCTTGCAAGCTGCTAAATCAAGTCCGCACCTTGAGATTTTCCGTAAGAAAGGCATTGAAGTACTTCTTATGGGCGAGCGCATTGACGAGTGGCTAATGTCTCATCTGACTGAGTTCAACGAAAAGCAGTTCGTTTCTATTGCGAAAGCAAACTTAGATCTAGGTGATTTAGAAGACGAAGAGACTAAAAAAGCACAAGAAGAAGCCGAGAAAGAGGTTGAAGGCGTTCTAGAGCGTGCTAAAGCAGCGTTAGGTGATAAAGTTCTTGATGTGAAATTTACTCACCGTCTTACTGATTCACCTGCGGTTATCGTGGCTGACGATAACGGCATGACAACGCAAATGATGAAGTTGATGCAAGCAGCCGGACAAACTGTACCGGATGTGAAATATCACTTCGAGCTAAACCCGGAGCACAGCTTAGTTAAACTGCTAGCAGATACGCAGGATGAAGAACTGTTTAATCAGTGGGTTGGTGTATTGTTCGATCAAGCAGCGTTGTCTGAACAAGGTAGCTTGAAAGATCCATCAACCTTTGTTCAAAACCTGAACACACTGCTGATGAAGTTAGCAAAGTAATGCGCTAACAATATTAAATAGCTAAAAACGGGCGTAACGCCCGTTTTTTTATACGTGTTGTCAACAAATGTAAGTTTGTGATCTTAATTGTGCTATATTCGAAGCGTTTATAAGGCTCTTAAGATAAAAATCTCACTATTATTGGCCTGCAGAATAAAATATTGGTAGACGTAAATAATCAATTACGCCTATAAGCTGAATATATATTCGCCATTAGTCTTAAGATTCACCTAACGGTGCTGCTTACACTTGTCACTCAACTGTTGAATGTGTAAAGTGCCGGAAGTAAAAAAGTTCAAAAATCATAAGCGGAGAACGCACTCATGCGAATCATTCTTCTCGGCGCTCCTGGCGCGGGTAAGGGCACACAAGCTCAGTTTCTAATGGGCAAATATGGTATTCCTCAAATTTCAACTGGTGACATGCTTCGTGCGGCTATCAAAGCTGGCACAGAGTTAGGCTTACAAGCTAAGCGCGTCATGGACGAAGGAAAATTAGTATCTGACGAAATCATTATTGGTTTGGTTAAAGAGCGCATCGCACAAGACGATTGCAAAGATGGTTTCCTATTAGACGGTTTTCCTCGCACAATTCCTCAGGCTGATGCCATGAAAGAGGCAGGTGTTTCGGTTGATCATTGTATTGAATTTGATGTGCCGGACGACGTGATTGTTGAGCGCATGGGCGGCCGTCGTGTTCACCCTGCATCAGGTCGTGTATATCATGTTGTTTACAATCCGCCTAAAGTGGAAGGTAAAGACAACGAAACTGGCGAAGACCTAATTGTTCGCGATGACGACAAAGAAGAGACTGTCCGTAAGCGCCTAGCAATCTACCATGAGCAAACAAAGCCACTAGTAGATTATTACAGTGCAGAAGCCGCGGCAGGTAACTGTGCTTACCACAAACTAGACGGTACACGTCCGGTTGAAGAAGTCAGTAACGAACTGGCTGAGCGCTTGGGTTAAGTACCCGCGTTTCAAGTTGTAGAAAAGGGCCGCATAATGCGGCCTTTTTTGTGGCTTGTAACTTTTCAACTGATGACGTTTAATAACGTTTTAAGAAGTGGGTTTAGACAAGGCCGTATGAAGGTTTTGATAGTCTCGATTTACATATAACAATAACATGTGGAGCACACCATGGTTTTGCCAATTACGGCGTTTTACGCAAGCTTGTTAGGTATTTGCTACCTTTATTTATCAATAATTGTGATTGGCGCACGGCGTCGGCATAAAGTTGGTATCGGTGATGGTGGACATGAGGATTTGAGTCGTTTAGCGCGAGCACATGGTAACTTCAGCGAATATGTTCCTATTACTTTAATCATGATTGCATGCTTTGAGGCAAATACAGGCCAAATGTGGGCTGTACATGCGCTAGGGAGCGCGTTATTGTTTGGTCGCGTTTTGCACGCATATGGTCTTGGTAAACACGCTGGAGTGAGCTGGCAGCGCTTTGCTGGAATGATCCTTACCTTTATTGCAATGCTATGTGCTGCGATAGGGAATTTGATACTTATTCACTTTGGCCTTTAGCCGACGTTGTGAAATATGAAAACGCCCACAGAAGTGGGCGTTTTATTTTAAATGATGTACTTTACATTAAAAGCGGTAGGTAACTTTTGAGTATACGAAACGCCCTCTAGGATTGTGTACGCCACCTACATAGCCATACAAGTCACTATCGCCATTACCAATAGCAAATGGTGGCTCTTCATCAAGTAGGTTGTTAGAACCCAGTACAAGACGAAGATTGTCGCTGTAGTTATAGCCTACTTGCAGGTCGACCAACATTTGTGAGTCTACGGTGCGAGAGGTATTCTCTTCAAAGTCGAGTACACCGTCGAAATTAATGTCTGGCGTATCTTCAAACTCACCGATAAAGCTAATATTTAGGTTGGCATCAAACGCGCCTTTTGACCACGTTGTTGCAAATAACCAGCGATGTTCTGGATAGCCGTATTCTCCTGTGAAATCTAGATTGTTTCGCTCAAAGTTGTTCAGATAAGACCAATCTAGGCTGAAACGTACATTGCCATACTCGTTCATATCCATACTGTAGTTAGCATTGAAATCTATGCCCGATGCTTCTTGCGATGATACGTTTTGGTATGTGTTAAATATTTTCTGGATTACGCCCAAAGACTCTCCTTGTTGAGGCGCAAGGCGCACACAAACCGTACTGTTCTGATTATTACATTCAGCGTCGTACACTAGGCCAAATTGCTGCTCATCAATCTTGTTGTCTTGCGTAATACTCCAAACATCAATACTTAAGCCCAATTCTTGAATGGGTGCATAAATGACACCTACGTTCCACGATTCAGATTCTTCGGCATCAAGATTTGGGTTACCCCCAAACTCAATGTTGTAGTCGAGTGAATCACAATCTTGTCCTGTGGCATCACAACGATATTGGTCAACAAAGAAAACACTTTTTTGTGAAGGACCTAGGCCAATCTGTGCCAATGACGGCGCACGGAAACCCTGTGCCCATGAACCTCGAACAGTAACTTGATCACTGGGTGCCCAACGAAGTGCAATTTTAGGGTTGGTGGTGCTACCAAAGTCACTAAAGTGGTCGTAGCGACCCGCTAGTTGTAACTCAAGTTGTTCGGCGAGCGGAATTGAAAGTTCTAGATACGCAGCGTATTGATCTCTCTCTGCTGCGGCAGATACAGATTCAGTACCAAAGATTAGCCCGCGTTGAAATTGAATGTCTGGTACATCAGACACTTCTTCTTCTCTATATTCGACACCTGCCGCCATCATGACGACGTCGTCGCCAAAATCGAAAGCCTCACCAGAGATATGCGCATCAAAACTCGTCATTCGCGACTCGCCGCGACGAACTAGGCTAGTCGTAATTTCATCAATAACACTTTGTGGGTTGGTTACGCCACCAAATGGGTTGTAGTTGCCAAGATTGATTTGTTCTTGGAGCCAGTCTACGCGAACCCAGCCTTGTGATTGGTCACCACTTTGTTCTGAGCGACTACGCCCTTTTTGCACTGATGCTTCCCAGTCGTAATCTGCAATTTGACCACGAAGACCTGCCACAAGACGAAGGGTGTCTGACTCTATATCCCAGCGACGAGGACCTGCATCTACCGGACGATAGCGGCCAATATCAATATCTTGCCCGAACGGGTTATTAGGGTGAGATCCCGGCACTGTCAAACCTGCATCTTCATCTAAAGGTGTGGCAGCACCACCTGCTTCTGATGTGTTGTGTTGCATGGCAACTTCTAAAAATGCTGTGGTGTCAGAAGAAATTTTATAGTCGAATTGCCCGATAAAGCCAACACGCTCAGATGCTGGGATCGTCAACCCAAATGGGCCATAGTCAAATAAACAACTGCCCGATGCGGTTGCATTTTCAGCTGGACAATCTGGGTCGATAGTTTTAACGCCATCTACATAAAAATAACCTGGGTAGCCTCGTGATGAACGAAAGTCCATACCGCCATAAGGCGATTGGTTAGCCGTACCAAATCGGCCCATTTCATCAGCACCTAAGGTACTATTATTAAAATAGTCGATGATTACTGTCGCACTGCTTTTTTCGCTTTGCGAACCCCATAGAATACTGGCTGTCGTTTCATCATAGTTCGGACCTGTTGTACCGCCGTAACCGGCATTGAGTTCAAGGCCGTCAAAGTCTTTCTTAAGCACAATGTTCACTACGCCTGCTACGGCGTCAGAGCCGTAAATAGCGGAAGCGCCATCTTTTAATATATCAATACGCTCAATAGCTGCGACAGGAATTGAATTAATATCAACAAACGAATTGGTAATACTTTCTGCGAAAGAGCTTATCGCGACGCGACGCCCGTTGATAAGTACCAGTGTTGCATCTGGCCCCATACCGCGAAGCGATACCGCTGCAGCACCATTAGCCGTTGAGTCTTGACTGTTATTTCGTGTTGAGAATGTACCTGCGCCAGTCGCAGGCATACGCTCAAGAAGTTGTTGGAGGTTTTCATAGCCCATGCTATCAATCATGCCAGCATCAATAGATTGAACAGGCGATGGGCCTTCCATATCAGTGCGCTTAATGCGCGAGCCTGTAACCGCAATGCGTTCTAAATTATCTGCTTCTTCGTCAGCTTGTTGCGCGTAGGCAGGCGTCAGTGTAGTTAATCCCGAAAATGCCAATCCCACTGCGATGGCACTTATTTTACAACCATGTTTCATTATTATTTCCTTATTTCCATTTACTTGTTGTGTGTTTGCAAGCAGTGTTCTGTTGCAAATTTATGAATAGCATTGGTTACACTTAAGTTGCAATAGTGAAAGTAAGGAAAGATGTGACACTTAGTTACAAAGTGTGTAAACCATGTATTACTAAGTACAAGGAAAGAAAGTATTTGAGCAGAAAGTAGTAGGAGTAACTAAGGTTACTCCAATGCAACGAAAAAGCGTTCTTTACGCGGTAGGTAAGCATTTTCTTTGTCTACGGAAAAGGCGATCGAAGTGGCTTTACCCCTAATCTCTGAAAGTGGAATAAAGCCATAATAGCGAGAGTCTACACTGTTATTTCTATTGTCTCCCATAGCCACTACATAACCTTCAGGCACAATAGCGTCGTCGAAACTTGAAGCAGGACTGTTAATTGGGCTTAAAGCAATGGTACGGGAACTTGATAAGATGTCCTCGCGAAACACGTGTTCGTTAGGCGGTGTAAGCTTCGATTTCTCTCCATTTATATGAAGCACATTACTATGCAAAGCGATATTGTCTCCTTGCACTGCAACCACGCGCTTAATCAAACGAGTTTGTGCTGCTTCACTGTCAATAATGATAATGTCGCCACGTTTCACTGAGCCAGTATTTGCAACGCTGATGTCAGTAAAGGGAATATCAAGTGTATACGCCATTTTGTCTACCACGACGCGATCGCCTACTTGGATAGTGGGCTCCATTGAACCTGACGGAACGTGATACCAATCTGCAACACTGCTTCTAAAGGAGAACATCAAAACAATAAACAATATAAAGGTGAGGTTTTCTTTTACGTATTTTTTTACGTTCAACATTTAAATGCAGCCTTGTGTAATAGGTAATCTCGATGTAGGACGTTAATTGTGTTTATCAGTTCATAGCAAAATGTAAGGATATGTTTCGTGTCAATGTCCCCAGCTGTCTTTAAAATGGCCGCTATAAACGTACCAAGAAAGTTAAAATCTCGTTGAAACAATGGGTTAATGATAAAGTCTTTAGTGAATATTTGTTTGAACGTTTATAGAACAGTAACTTAATCATTATTGCCAATGTAGCTTGCTACAAGGCTTTGTGTTAATTCTTAACGCTTTTACTGACAAAAGAAGCGGAACCATGTTTAAACGCTCAAAAATTTTTACCGGGCTAGCGGCTGCTGCATTAGTAGCGTCAATAGCAGGCTGTAGTCACTCAAATACCGCTAAACCATTAACCTCTGATCAATCTCTTTCTAAAACCACAACCTCTCAAGTGGAAACCACCGTTGAAAGTTCAGCGACGTTCAATGTCGAGTTTGAACGATTTACTCTTGATAATGGCTTAACTGTACTTCTACACGTTGACCGTTCTGATCCTGTCGCTGCCGTGGCATTAACAGCGCATGTAGGCTCTGCTAGAGAAAAAGAGGGAAGAACGGGGTTTGCACACTTGTTCGAGCATCTGTTGTTCTTGGAGTCAGAGAATTTAGGAAAAGGCGGACTAGATAAACTAAGTGCGCGCATTGGTGGTTCTGGTGCTAACGGGTCGACCAGTAGGGACAGCACTAACTATTATCAAACTGTGCCTATTGATGCCTTAGAAAAAATGATTTGGGCAGAAGCCGACAAGCTTGGTTATTTCATTAATACCGTGACAGAACCTGTACTTGCGAAAGAAAAACAGGTGGTCAAGAATGAAAAACGTCAAAGCGTTGATAACCGTCCTTACGGCCACAATCAATATGTCATTGATAAAAACTTGTACCCCAAAGGTCATCCGTACAGTTGGCAGGTAATTGGTTCGCTAGAAGACCTTCAAAACGCCACGCTAGCTGATGTGAAAGAATTCTTTAATCAATGGTATGTGCCCAATAATGTAGTTCTAACCATTGCTGGGGATATAGATATTGCTCAGACCAAGGCGTGGGTAGAGCATTACTTTGGTGAAATTCCTGCTGGCAACAGTATAAAACCCTTAGCACAGCAACCTGCTGCGTTAACTCAAACAGTGAAACGCTTTCACGTCGACAACTTTGCCCAAGCGCCAATGCTAACTATGGTTTGGCCGACGGTGCCAGAATATCACCCTGATTATTATGCATTAGAAGTCCTATCCGAGTACTTGGCGCAGGGGAAAAACGCGCCATTAAACAAGGTGCTAATTGATGAGAAAAAACTCACCAGCAATGTTTATATGTATGGTTATGATTCTGAAATAGCAGGTCAAATGCAGCTACAAGTCATGGCGTTCAACGACACTGACTTGAATAAGGTTGCAGAGGCGATTAACCATGCATTTGCAGCGTTTGAAAAAGACGGTATTGCTGAAAAAGATTTAGCTCGTATCAAAGCTGGGCAAGAAACAGGGTTCTATCAGGGGCTATCAAGTGTTCTTGGTAAGGGATTCCAACTGGCCCAATACGAAATTTTTGCAGGTGGGGCACAGTACATCAGTGAAGATGTGCAGAAGATATTGTCAGTCAGTGCTGACGACGTCATGCGTGTTTACAACACATATATAAAAGATAAGCCGTTTGTTGCAACTAGCTTTGTGCCAAAAGGCCAAGAATCTCTGGTGCTTAATAACTCGTTAGAAGCGGCAGTGGTTGAAGAGCAAATTGTGGCAGGTGCAGAAGAGAGCTTTGATGCGTCTATCACTGCTGACTACGAACGCACCCCATCTAGTTTCGACAGAAGCAAAGAGCCACCATATGGTGAGCAAGTTACCATTACACCGCCGGTGGTGTGGCAAACTACGCTAGACTCTGGCATTCACCTAGCTGGCATAGAAAATGACGAAGTGCCGCTTGTCGCGTTTGAGCTTAAGATTGATGGCGGCATGCTACTTGACCCACAAGATAAAACAGGCGTCGCTAATCTACTGTCTGGTATTTTGCTTAAAGGTACACAAAGTAAGGCACCTGAAGTGTTAGAGCAGGAAATAGAGATGCTTGGCGCTTCACTTGACGCACAAGCGACCGATGACGCCATTGTTATCAGCGGTACTTCACTGTCAAAGCACTTTGATAAAGTGATGGATATTGTTTCTCAAGTCATACTTACCCCACGATTCGACGCGACAGAGTTCGATCTTGCCAAAGATGATGTCATCAATGAGATTAAACAGATTAAAGCAAATCCAGCTGCAATCGCGTCGGTGGAGTTTGGTGAGCTTCTCTATGGTGAAGAGCATCCATTGGCGCAACCTGTTATTGGTTCAGTCGACAGCGTAACCGCCATTGAGGTGAGTGATTTAAAGCAGTATTTTGAGCGAAACTTTACGCCTACTTTAGCCAAGCTTCATGTAGCGGGGGATATTTCGCAGTCGAAGGTAAGTAGCGCACTGGCTAATTTAAACACAAACTGGAAGGCGAAAGCGGTAACGTTACCTGAAGTATCTCAAGTTGCGTTACCTGAAAAAGCCAAGGTTTATTTTTATGACGTGCCCGACGCGAAGCAGTCAGTGCTATATTTTGGTCATCCAGCACCTTCTGTGTCTCACCCAGATAGTTATGTTGCCAGTGTCATGAACTACCGCTTAGGCGGTGGTGGTTTTGCCTCTCAATTGATGCAGGAATTGCGTGAAAACAAAGGGTATACCTACGGAATCTATTCTGGATTCTCTAGTGATAAGAATACAGGCGTATTCGCTTTAAGAAGTAATGTTCGCTCAAACGTAACGTTGGAAGCCATTGAAGCCATACGCGATATTTTGGAGTCTTTCGGGAGCAACTATTCAGCTGAAGATTTGTCTGTGACAAAGGGCTTTACGCTTAAGTCTAACGCGCGTGCCTTTGAAACACTGGGCGCAAAACTAAATGTAGTGGGTAACATTAGCGACCTTGGGTTTGCTGACGATTACGTAATGCAGCGCGAGCAGCAAGTTAAAGCGTTGACGGTTGACGATATGAAGCGTTTGTATCAAAACTATGTTCATCCAGACAAAATGATTTATTTGGTGGTTGGTGATAAGGCAACACAATTTGAGCGTCTGAAGGCGCTCGGATTAGGAGAGCCTGTATTGCTAAACGAAACTAAAGAGTAAAAGAGCACATAAAGGCTTGCTCAATAACTGCACTTTAGCACATGTCGTAATTGTGCACGTTTAATTGAAGTTGCAAGCCTTCGCTTAACCAGAGCGTGTGACCCGGCAAATACCTATTGCAAACGGCAACACGCTGTTACTTCAATGGGCAGGTAGGCCCATTTCGTGTTGCCACATCTTCCTTTTTAGCCAATTGCAGAAAAGCGTTATGCGTTTGTGCTTAGAAGAGTGTTCAAGATAAATGATGTGTGATTTCCACCTGACTGGGTGAGGTATATTGACAGGCACAATAAGTTGGCCTGACTTGATGTATTGCCCAATCATCATATCAGAAGCCAACATAACGCCTTGGCTCGACAGTGCTGCACTTAGCGCCAGATCACTTGAAGAGACCTCAGTTTTGTTAAGAGGCTTTTTCATTGTATCCACTTGAACGTGTTCAAAATACGTCTCCCAATTAACCTTGTCACTCATGGGTAACGCCAGCAAACGCGTTCTTACTAAGTCTTCAGTGCTATGTATTTGTTTGTCTCTTGCAAATGACGGAGAGCAAACTGGAACGACGCCATTCTCACCAATTTTCTCAACAACTAACCCTTCTTTTTGAAGTGCCGAAGTAGACGTGCTAAATCGAATGGCGACATCGACGTTACCTTCATGTAAATCTTCACATAGATTTGACGCTTGCACGTTGATATTTATTTCGGGGTGAATGTTAAAAAAGTCGTAAAGATTGGGCAGTAACCACAACGCGCAATAGGCTTGTGTTGAGCTTATGGTCAGGCTCCCTTGAATAGGCTCTTCCTGAACTTGATTTAACCCATTAACAATTTCTGAAAAGCCTGTCTGACAGGCGTGAAGTAATGTCTTTCCTTGTGAGGTAAGTACCATTTTTCGTCCTTGTCGTCTAAATAAAGCCGCGCCAATGTTTTCCTCGAGCAAGCGCATTTGTTGACTCACTGCGGCTTGAGAGACAAAGAGTTCTTCAGCGGCTTTACTGTAACTTTGATGCCGCGCTGCTACTTCAAAACACAGTAAATTGTTTAACCATCGTAGACGTCTGTCCATATGAATATTTATATAAGTTTACCTTATATAAAAGGTTAGGTTTTATCGTTGGTGAAGTAAAGACAAATCAAGGATGCTGAGCACTCGATGAACAGGCAGAAGGTAGGTGTGACAATGTTAACTAGTGTGCTGAGTAGTATGAAAAGTAAGGTAGGCCAATTTAAAGGTGCTAAGCGTTTTATTGCGCTTGTGAGCGAGCATAGATTTAAAGTTAGACAGCGTATGAGTGAATATTTAGTGCATATTGGAAATAAGCTAAACTTATCTATGTGGAGCGCGTTTAAATAATGCTGCGGGTAAAGTTGTTAGCACAACCCTGTAAAGGCCATCGCATGTGTATACCATATGGCTGTACAAGGTTGTGCTAGGTAAAACCTTTACTTATGACGCTCGCGAAGTACATCAAGTGCGTCGTTTAGCGACATGTCGCTAGCTTGAAGTAACACTGTTAGGTGATACAGCAAATCAGCGGCTTCGTTTTTCAGTTCTTCTTTGTCGTGTACGGTGGCAGCCAATGCGGTTTCAACGCCTTCTTCACCCACTTTCTGTGCTATTCGCTTAATGCCTTTGTTGTATAGGCTTGCGGTGTAGCTGCTTTTGGGGTCGGCATCTTTGCGGGCAGCCAATATTCGCTCTAAGTCTGCAAGAAAGGTAAATGCCGGCGTGTTCCCGTCAAACCAGCAGCTTTCAACGCCAGTGTGGCATGTTGGTCCATTAGGGTTAGCAAGTACCAACAGTGAATCTTGGTCGCAGTCGCAGGCAACGCTCACTAAATCTAGCGTGTTGCCTGACGTTTCACCCTTAGTCCAAAGGCGCTGCTTTGAGCGGCTGAAAAAGGTCACTTTACCCGTCTCAAGGGTTTTTGCTAGGGCGTCTTGGTCCATGTAACCCTGCATTAATACCTTACCTGATAGTGCATCTTGCACAATGGCAGGCAACAGGTTATCCATTTTGTCCCACGCTAGCTTATTGCTATTGTCATTAGTAATGATCACGGGTTTACTCCTTCTGCTTGCGCCGTTAATCCGTGACGCTTGCGCATGGCAACGCCATTGCTAGTTAATTCTGCTTTTAGCTCATCAATGTTGATAATGCCTTTATGAAATACCGATGCCGCCAGTGCGCCATCTACGTCAGCTTGTTGAAACACATCAGTAAAGTGGGCAATTTCACCTGCACCTCCTGATGCAATTAGCGGCACTTCACATACATCGCGTACGGCTTTCAGCTGCTTTACGTCGTAGCCTTTGCGCACGCCGTCTTGGTTCATGCAGTTAAGCACAATTTCACCTGCTCCGCGCGATTGCACTTCTTTAATCCAGTCGATGGTTTGCCACTGGCTTTTTTGTGTACGGGCTTCATCGCCGGTGAATTTGTACACTTCGTATTGGTCTGTGGCTTCGTTATAAAAGCTATCGATACCAATCACCACGCACTGTTGACCGTAAACATCGTGCAGCTGGTTAATAAGGTCTGGGTTGTTAAGGGCAGGGGAGTTAATTGAAATCTTATCCGCACCCATTTCCAAAATGCGCCCAGCGTCTTCAATGCTTTTAATGCCGCCTGCCACGCAAAACGGAATATCAATAACCTGTGCAATACGGCTTACCCAGCTTTTATCCACTACGCGGGCATCAGAGCTTGCGGTAATATCGTAAAATACCAGCTCATCGGCCCCCGCTTTTGCGTATTGCTCGGCAAGAGGCACAATGTCGCCAATGATTTCGTGGTTTCTAAACTGAACGCCCTTAACCACTTTGCCGTCGCGTACGTCTAAACACGGTATTATGCGCTTTGCCAACATGCGATAGCCTCCTTTACCGTAAACTTACCTTCAAGCAATGCGCGACCTAAAATAACGCCGCCAACGTTTGTGGGTTTGAGCGCTTCAATATCAGCGATGCTGCCAATACCACCCGACGCTTGCCAGCTAACATGTGGGAAACGGGCTGCCATTTCTTGATACAGTTGGGTGTTCGCGCCTTGCAGTGTGCCGTCGCGACTAATGTCGGTGCACAGTACGTGCTTTGCGCCCACAGTAGCGAAGTCTTCAAGCAAGCCTTCAAGGGCTACGCCAGAATTCTCTTGCCAGCCGTGGGTAGCAATAAGCTTTTCACCGGTGTCGCTAATATTGATATCAAGAGCCAGTACAATGTGCTCTGGGCCGTACTTTTCTACCCAAGACTTCACAAGCTCGGGTTGTTTTACTGCCAAAGAACCAATTACTACGCGACTTACGCCCGTTTCTAGCAATTGCGCCACTTCCTCTTCGCTTCGAATACCGCCGCCTGCTTGAAACTTCATGCGCTTGGTGTCGACCATAGACTTAATAAGTGAAAGCTGACGTTTAGTTGTGTCTTTGGCGCCAGTTAGGTCAACAATGTGCAACCAGGTTGCACCTTGGTCGGCATAGTCGTGAACCACATCTACTGGGTCCAGTTCGTATTGGGTTTTTTGCTCGTAGTCGCCTTGATAAAGGCGCACTACGTGTCCGTCAATAAGATCAATCGCTGGAATAATCATTATAGGTTCACAAAGTTAGTCAGTAGTTGTGCTCCGGCCTCGCCAGAACGCTCTGGGTGAAATTGCACCCCGTAAAAATTGTCTTTATTTATAGCGGCCGAAAATGCGTTGCCGTAAGTACAGCTTGCAAGCGTGTGCTCGTACTCAGGTACGGCAAAGCTATGCACAAAATAAAAGTACGTATCTTGTGGGATGCCTTTGAACAAGCTTTGGTTGTTGTGACTGCTGTTATGAGAGACAGTGTTCCAACCCATATGAGGTAAGCGCACGCCTTTCGATTCCATGCGCGCCACGTGCCCGGGCATAAGGTTTAAACAGTCGATGTTGCCTGTACCTTGAAAGCCACCTTCGGCGCTGGTTTCAACCATAAGTTGCATGCCTAAACACACGCCTAATACAGGTTGGGTCAGCGATTGAAGGGTGTCCACAAGCGCTTTTTGCTTGATGCTTGCCATGGCTGCAGCGGCGGTACCTACGCCGGGTAAAAACACTTTGTCAGCGCTTCTTATTACGTTTACATCGTCAGATACGCCTACTTCAACACCCAAGCGTTCAAGCGCAAAGCGCACTGATGAAATGTTGGCGCACCCGGTGTTCACTATCACTATTTTTTGTCGCTGGCTGGTATTTACCACTGACATTACAGCGCTCCTTTACTGCTTGGCAGTACATCGCCTTGGCGTGTAATAGCTTGACGAAGCGCACGTCCAAATACCTTAAACAAGCTTTCTACCTGGTGGTGTGCATTGCCTTCGCTGGTGGAAAGGTGCAGCGATAACCCCATGCTTTGCGCAAGCGAGTAAAAGAAGTGTGGTACCATTTCTGTGGCCATTTCACCTACCTGATCGCGGCTAAATTCAGCATCGAATTTAAGGTGAGGGCGGTTAGAAATATCCATGATACATTCCGCACGACACTCATCCATTGGCAAAGCAAACCCAAAGCGACCAATACCCCGTTTGTCGCCCAGCGCTTTTTTAAGCGCTTCACCTAGTGCAAGCGCGGTATCTTCTACACTGTGGTGATCATCAATGTGCAAATCGCCATCAGTAGTCAGGTTTAACTCGAAACCACCGTGGGTAGCAATTTGGTCGAGCATGTGGTCAAAAAAGCCCATGCCAGTTTGAATTGTAGACTTAGCTTGCGAGTCTAAATCTACTCGAACGCGAATATCGGTTTCAGAGGTGGTGCGTACTACTTCTGCAATACGTGAAGACGCTAACAAGCTTTTTTGAATATCGTTCCAGTTTAGGCTCTCGCGGTTGTATTGGAAGCTGCGAATACCCATGTTTTCGGCAAGCTGAACGTCGGTAATTCTGTCGCCAATCACAAATGAACGGGTGAAATCCACTTTGCCTTGCTGCAAGTATTCTTGCACTAGGCCAAGCTTCGGCTTACGGCATGTGCAATTATCAGCATCAAAGTGCGGGCAAATAAGCACGTCGTCAAACACTACACCTTGGCTTTCAAATACGGCCATCATGGCGTTGTGAGGCTTGTCGAAATCTTTCTGTGGGAAGCTGTCTGTACCCAACCCGTCTTGGTTACTTACCATCACGAGTTTAAACCCAGCTGCTTTAAGCTTAAGTAGCACAGGAATAACGTTTGGCTCGAAAACAAGCTTCTCTAAACTATCTAATTGCTTATCTACTGGCGGCTCTTCAACAAGTGTGCCGTCGCGGTCAATAAATAAAATGGCTTGCTGACTCATGCCGCGTCCTCATTATTTTTAAATTCGTTAATTAACTGCATTAAGCGCTGATTTTGCTCTTCAGTACCGATGCTCACGCGCAAGCAGTTTTGTAAGTTAAGCTGTTTTGACTGGTCGCGAATGAGCATGCCTTGGCTTACTAGGTATTGCATTAAAGCCGGCGCCTTTTCATAGCGGAACAAAATAAAGTTTGCTCTTCTATCACCTATTAATTCAATGCCATCTACAGCTTTAAGTGCTTCTGCTAGCCCTTCTTTTTCGCGATTAATGGTAGCGACTTGAAGTTCAAGTAATGCTAGTGACTCTTTTGAAAGCGCTTGAGCGGCAATTTGCGCGACAGGCTCTGGAATAGGGTAGGGTGCAATTACCTTCAATAGCGCTTCAATCACCGCTGCTTGGGCAAGCGTAAAGCCGCAGCGAAGGCCAGCTAATGCAAATGCTTTAGACAGCGTGCGAAGCACCACCAAGTTCGGGTAATTGTTTATTTCATTTGCCCACGTGTTATCAGCATCAAACTCAATGTATGCTTCATCCACCACAACCAACGCTTTATCGGCAAAGTGATTAAGCACGGTTTTAATGTCTTCGCGAGCAACCGGTGTCCCGGTTGGATTATTCGGCGCGCAGATAAAAATCACGTTCACGTTTTCTTCAGCGCAAACCGCATTTACGTTAAGGCTAAAGTCGTCATTAAGCGGTACTTTTTTGATGCCCACATCACAGGTTTCAGCGCTAATCGCATACATACCATAGGTTGGCGGGCAGATAAGAATGTTGTCTTTACCCGGTGTACAGAAGGTACGAATAAGTAATTCAATGCCTTCATCGGCGCCGCGGGTAACGATTAGCTGTGACTTATCAAGCCCAGCGTAGCTTGCGTAGCCATTGACTACCGCTTCAGGCTGGCACGATGGATAACGGTTAAAGTTACTGCTATTTACACTATAATCGTTTGCATAGGGTGACTCGTTAGCATTAAGCCAGTCTTGACCACCAGAGAACAAGCGACGTGCCGACTCATAGGGCTTTAAAGGCACTAAGTTGTCGTTAATTAGGTTATCGATAAGTGCCGACATTAGGCGTCTCCTTGCTTAAGTGCCTGCATACGAAGTGCAACGGCCTGTTCGTGTGCATCTAAACCTTCTGCTGCCGCTAGTGCCATAATCGCAGGGCCTAAATTGCGCATGCCATCTGCACTTAGCTCTTGAATTGTGTAACGGCGCATAAAGTCTAACAGGCCAAGACTAGAATAATTCTTAGCATAGCCGTAGGTAGGCAATACGTGATTTGTTCCTGATGCATAATCGCCAGCAGATTCAGGTGACCAAGGACCTAAGAAAATAGAGCCTGCGTATTTGATTTTGGGCAAATAATCACGGGCATTTTCGACTTGTACAATCAAGTGCTCCGCCGCATAGGCATTGCTTGTTTCAATGGCCTGCTCAATTGAATCGGCTAAAATATAACGCGCATTTTCCATAGCTGGGCGAGCTATGTCTGCGCGAGACAATGTGGATAGTTGACGTTCAACAGCAGCTTTGGCTTCTTCAATGAGCTTGGCACTGTTTGATACCAAAATCGCTTGTGAGTCTGGTCCATGCTCGGCTTGAGACAGCAGGTCTGCTGCCACAAATTCAGGGTTTGCGTTGTCGTCAGCAAGTACCAACACTTCTGATGGGCCCGCCGGCATATCAATAGCAGCACCATCAGCGCGCTGGCTAACTTGTTGTTTGGCCTCTGTCACAAAGCTATTACCCGGGCCAAAAATCTTATCGACCTGAGGAATAGTATCTGTACCAAGAGCCATAGCGGCAACGGCCTGAGCGCCACCACACAAAAATATCTTGTCGATACCGCACTTTCTTGCCGCATACGCAATTTCAGGCGCGATAAGCTGTTCTGTGTTGGGCGGAGTGCAAAGTAGTTTATTTTCACAACCCGCCACTAATGCAGGCACGCCTAGCATTAATACGGTAGACGGTAATGGCGCGCTTCCGCCTGGAATATAAAGTCCTACGGCATCAAGAGCCGTAAAGCGAAGCTCGCATTTAACGCCTGGTGTCGTGGTTAACGCGATGTCACTTGGCATCTGCGCTTCGTGAAACGTTTTTATGTTGTTAAACGCTGTGTCGATAGCGCTTGCTACCTCAGGTGTCACCCTAGCAGCAAGGGCATCAATATTGTCTTGCGAAAGCACCAAGCTGGTGAGTTCTGGGCAATCGAATTTACGCGTATAATCAAGTACTGCCGCATCGCCTTCTGCTTCAACGCGGGCGATAATGTCGCCCACGGTTTGCTTTAACTGTTGGCTATTGGCCATAGCCGGGCGGGCTAGCGCCTGTTTTTTCTCATTTGCCGAAAGAGATGACCAAGTAATCATAATTGCCTGCCTTTTTAGCCCATCATTTTTTCGATTGGCATTACAAGAATCGAGCTACAACCAAGTGCCTTAAGCTTTTCCATGGTTTCCCAGAACAATGTTTCTGTAGACACCACGTGGATAGCCACTTGTTCGTCATTTCCAGCAAGAGGTAATACGGTTGGGTTTTCAGCACCTGGAAGTAAGCTTTTTACCTGCTCTAAATAGGCTTTTGGTGCGTGTAGCATGATGTACTTGCTTTCTTTTGCTAGCAATACACCGTCAACGCGCGGCATTAAGCGATTAACCAGCGTTTCTTTTTCGTCGCTTAATTCGCCGTCAGCGCGTTTAATTAATACTGCTTTACTGCGGAAAATAACGTCTTTCTCAACAAGGCCGTTCGCTTCTAGCGTTGCGCCTGTTGATACCAAGTCACAGATAGCGTCAGCTACACCAGCGCGCGGAGCAACTTCTACTGAACCTTGAAGCATTACGGCTTTGGCATTGATACCTTGGTCTTTGAAATAGCGCTCAAGTAGGTAAGGGTAGGTGGTGGCCACTTTTTTACCCTCTAAAGACTGAATGCCTTCATATGCCATTTCATTAGGTACTGCGATTGATAGTCGGCAACCGCCGTAATCTAAGCGACGTAGTACTTCATACTCAAATGGCTTGCCGGCTGCTTTACGTTCGAGCATTTTTTCTTCAAGCTCGTTTTCGCCGATAAAGCCAAGGTCAACAACGCCATCCATAACAAGGCCTGGAATATCGTCGTCACGCACGCGAAGTAAATCGATAGGCTGGTTCGTTGAATGCGCAATCAGCAGGCGATCACGAATGTTTAATTTGATGCCAATAGCTTTCAGTAAAGCGATGCTGTCATCGCTTAAACGGCCTGATTTCTGTACGGCAATTCGAAGTCTTTTGCTGTTACTCATTGAAACGTTCCTTACACGTTGTATTTAAACTTTTTATTGCGCCTTAAACGAAAAAACCCTCGGAAGTTTCCTTCCGAGGGTCGAGAATTTGTACTATCTGCGCCACTGGAAGGAGTCATAGACCTTCCAGCACGAACCTGAAAGGTTATGCTTTGTGGTGATGGTGATGAATCGCTGCGCAGTTAATCATTTCTAAAAAATTAATTCCTAATTCTGAACGGCTGAAACATTATCGTTTTGACATACGATTTGCAAGGCTAAAGTGAACTCTTTTTAGTCAATGGGTCTAAATAAATGTATATATAGTAAAACTTTTCGATATGAATGATTGTGATCCTAATGTTTTTGAACTAGTCAGCAGATATAAAGATTAGGTGAAAAGGTACCATTTAACGTTGAGGAATGTATGAGTAACGATCTTTTGTTTCCAATTTTACCGCGCAACACTAAGGTACCTGTTGAAGTTGATGAGCGCGTGAAAAAAGTGCAAAAAACAAAAAAGTCTGACCATCTTTCAGAAGAAGATCGCGATCAACCCCAAGATGTGAAGCATGCTGAAGCCATTGAGAGAACCTCTAAAAAATCGTATGACAGCGAAAGCTCGCAGAACGAAGACGGTAGCGGGCTTAAGCATATTGATATTGACGTTTAGCGACTGGTATATAGCTCCTCAAAAAGTGCGGCGATCTGATTACTGACCTTATGTTTAGGCAAGTATAAAGGCAGAGGAATGCGTTTAGAATGTGACTCTTTTATTTTTACAGTCGCGCTTATGTAATTCTCCAAAACCGGCAGACCTTGCTCTTTTAACTGGTTAACTAACTGGGTGGGTAAATTGGCTTGGCTGTTGAACTGGTTTATTACCACACCTTGAAACATAAGCTCTGGATTGTGATCACTTTTCAATTCCATCACGTTTTCTAGCAAGCGATGGATAGCTTGTGCTGAAAAGTCATCGCAATCAAACGGGACACAGAAACCATCCGCTGCAATTAGTGCTGCTTTAGAATAAAAATTAAAATTGGGTGGCGTATCAATAAAGATGTAGTCAAATTTGCTTCGCAATTCTTTAAGTGCATCGCGAAGTTTAAAAATCTTGTAGCGTGTTTCAAGCTCTCTCTCTACTTCCGCCAACGCGGGTGAAGAGGGCATTACGAACAAGTTATCAAATGCCGAGGAGTGAACAAATTCTATTGGTTTCTTAGGTGTTCTAAAAATACCAACGACTTGCTTGAACATATCTGTGACAGTCAACGTGTTTTCGGTGACATCAACCCCCACATAGTGTGTGCTATTGCCTTGGGCGTCTAGGTCTACCAGTAGGGTTTTGTAACCCAGTTTGGCACTCTGTGCGGCCAAGTTCGTACTAATCGTTGACTTGCCTACACCACCTTTCTGATTGAACACTACACTTATCATACAAAGTCCTTTTACCTGAGTAGTACAAAATATGCCCAAGTAACTAATGATATGCAAAAGAAAAATGGCGCCAAAATAAGCGCCATTTATCGTGAGTATTAATTGAGTTCTTTATCTACCCAAAATTTTGTACCTTTGACCGTTGCTTGTAGTGCAAGGCCACTTTCGGTCATGGTGTAAACGGTGACATTGCCAAGGTAGCCTTCACCTTCCGCTGATGCACCTTTGTTACCCGCCTTAGCTGCGGCGTCAGCGTTGCCGCCCACTGTCCAGCCATTTTCTATGAAATAACGCATCGCCTGCGGTGTGTGGAAGACCATTACAATACGATAATCTTTTGCGCCCAATCCAAGACCTACACCACCTTCTGCCATGTTCATGTAGGTTTTGGCACCCGTTGTATTATTATTAACGACGCCGTATCCCGTGCCTGCTGCAAAGAAAATGACATTAACGTTGGCATTAGTGAATACGGCATAACCGGCTGCGTCTCTAATCTGCGAGCGGGTGTCTGGTTTTTCGGTGTAAAGTCGCGCTAACGCATTATCTTGCATATCGAGGATCGCTTGTCGTTTTTCTGCGACAGTGCCGTTGCCCATAGATGCACAAGCAGCAAGCGTAAGAACCGCTGCTACGAAAAGTGTTTTTATTGCTAACTTGCTATTTTTCATGCATTTCTCCTTAGCATGTGAAGTAAGTCTATGGCATAGCATTTTGCTCTGTCGATGCGATGGCCATGCCCAAACTGTTGCTTTCTTAAGGATATACGCAATAAACGTGCAAATTAGTTTTGTTGGCAATGAAATTCCGTCAATGTAAACGCGGATTTGCTACCATTCAATTTCGAGGTCCAAAGGACTTGGCCGCTCGTGTTGACCAACCATTTCTTCGTAAGGCGTGTTTTGACGAAGCCAAACATGATCAAACGACTCGCTGTCGAAATGCGCTCGAATTTCATTAAGACAATGAAATGTCTTTGGCTGTGCTTTATTGTCTCTCACTAAAGTACGTGTTGCGCCCATTCCGGTAGATGCTAAATAGTTACCACCTTCTAGTGATTCAATATATAAATTCATGATTGTGCCCTCATTAGTCCCACTTACATTTTTAGTTCAATGGCGAGGAAATGATCATTAATTTTGTGTCATGCATGGCCGCTTAGCCATTCCACCATTTGTTTTTGCACACCATAATCCCTGCCTCAGAGAAGTGATGCTGCAATAGTGATTTGTCTTTTTCGTTCAAAAACGCACCTATTTCACACTTCGCCTGGGTTGTGGAAAAAACAAGTTTGGGGATACGCCTGTTGTGAATATCTTCGATGTAAAACAAAGAGGTATGAAATCTCTGAAACACAAGTTGTGTGCCTTTTGAATTTATGATTTTTATCGTTTCGTTATTAATCACAACCTCTTCCCACTGGTAAGTCGCTCTCGATACTAAGTACATAATGAGTGAGAGTGCTAACACCTCGAGGCCCGCAAAAGGAAGAATGACCCATGCGCCTACAAGCGTCCAAGCTACTGCGATAGAAACAACAAAGCAGGTAAAGCCAAGCATTAGTAGCTTGGTCTGTTTCCATGTCGCGGAGCGGTTTGGTGATAATCGAAGCTGAGTGCTATCGTCAAATGTTGATATTTCTATCATCTTAGCTCATTAAAAAAGCGTAGTATAAATAGTGAGCCATCAGCGACTTTACTGTGCATTACAAGCTCACTTCTTGGTACCCTTAAACATAGTACTGACCTTATACGAATGATAGGTCGCAAAAAGATTGAAAATCACTCAGTGTTAGCATTGAGTGAAATAGCAAAGAGGACGTTGAGTGGCACTAGTTGTAAAGCACTTATCGAAGAAGTCGGTAACCATATTACTGGTATTAGTTTGGGCGAGTGTATGGCTTTTCCAGTCCAGCCCTCTCGATTTGGCGAAGGGGTACGGGCTTTTTTCTCTACTTGGCATCGTCGGTGCTATTTTTGCCAACTCTACTGGCGCGGGTGGGGGGGTTATTTTCGTTCCTTTTTTTAACTATTTGTCATTCTCCCCACAAGCCATAGTCGCCACAAGTTTCGCAATACAGTGTTGCGGTATGACTGCGGGAGCAATTACCTGGTGGCATTACTATCGAAGCCAACATCAGTTTGATGGATATTGGAAAGCACTACCTAGCACCTTAGTGCTTTCTATTCCTGCGTCTATTATTGGTATTTTGTTTTCGCAATTTTCAACGCAAGGCAAGGCGGTACTTAACAACTTATTGGGTGGCGCAAGCAATCTGCATATGTTGTTTGGCAGCTTTTCCGTGCTTCTGGCGGTCGCCATATTTGCCTCGATCCCAATGATGAAACGGTCTCATTTTAAAAAAGATATCACACGTACAGATGTTCTCGTTCTTCCTGCAATAGCTTTTATTGGTGGCGTTATCACAGCATGGCTTTCTGTAGGGGTAGGCGAACTGGTCGCAGTATACCTAATAATTCGAGGTTTCAACGTTACTATGTCTATCGCTGTTGCCGTCATTTTATCTGCGTTTACCGTTTGGTCGGCTCTACCATATCATGGCCTTATAAGCGATACCGTTGTGTGGGAAGTGGTGTTATTTGCTGGCATTGGCGCTATTGTTGGAGGAATGTTAGCGAAGTATTTAGTCCTCGCATTTTCTGTACAACGACTGAAACTATTCTTCGGTTTCTGGGTATTAATACTAGGCATATCTAGCTTACCCGTATTTTAAATTCAACCGCACTTCGCGTGCGCACGCCATTCTTTACATCAAAACGATAAAGGAGCGCTTATGCAGGCACAGTCGATAGAACCTCAAAATCTCTATTCCATTAAGCAACCGTCGTGGTCGTCACATAGCGTTATTTATCAAGTAAATACAAGACAATTTTCAGCATCAGGCTCCTTCTCAGGCGTCACCGAACAACTTGAGAGAATTAAGGCGTTAGGGGCAGATATACTGTGGTTGATGCCTATTCACCCAATTGGTGAAAAAAATAAAAAGGGTAAATTAGGTAGCCCTTACGCCGTAAAAGATTATCTCGCCATCAATCCTGAATTTGGTAATGAAGAAGACTTTCGAACGTTGATCAAAAAGGCGCATGAACTTTCACTTAAAGTCATTATAGATTGGGTTCCTAATCATAGCGCGTGGGATAATCCGCTAGTGGAATCAAATCCGCAATGGTACGCCAAGGACTACAAGGGCGACTTCAGGCCATCTCCTTGGTGGGACTGGAGCGATATTATCGAGTTTGATTACAGTCAAGTAGGGTTGCGCGAATACATGATTGCCGCAATGAAGTACTGGGTCGAAACGTTTGATATCGATGGTTTTCGCTGTGACGTGGCAGGTTATGTTCCCAATGATTTCTGGCAACAGGCAAGAACTGCACTCGATTCGGTAAAGCCTGTGTTCATGCTAGCTGAGTGGGAAAATAGAGATCTTCATGAAAAAGCGTTCAATATGACATACGCGTGGAGCTGGAACGAGACCCTCCACGAGCTGGCCCATGGGAAATGTTCACTAGATAGGCTGCGCAAATATTATTCTTGGAACGAGCGCAGTTGGCCCTTAAATGCTTACCGTATGACGTTTGTAAGTAATCACGATAAAAATGCGTGGGATGGTACCCAGCGAGAACAATTTGGCGATGCTCTTGAAGCTTGTATCGCGCTGTCGGTAATCGGGGAGGGTATGCCACTCATTCATAATGGCCAAGAAGCTGGCGAGACTAAACGCTTGGCGTTTTTCGAGCGTGATCCAATCGAATGGCAAGAGCATGCCATAGGCACTTTGTACCGCAAACTGATATCGCTTAAACAGTCTAAAACCGTATTAGGGAATGGCGAGTATGGAGCAAGAATGATTCAAATACCCAATTCAGATATGGATAGAGTATTTAGTTTCGTGCGCCATAACGAGTCAGAGAAAGTATTTGTTGTCATTAATTTCTCGAGTGACCACGTAGAGGTAGCGTTTGAAGAGCCATTGTTTGAAGGCAAGTATACGCACTGGGTCAGTAATGAGAGTAGGATGTTTAGCGCTGGCAGCGTGTCTAAAATAGCGCCTTGGCAGTTTGAAATTTGGGTTAGGTGAATCCGAAGTTGTTTTACTCAGACTTAACCCATTTATTCCTGCGGTACTAAAAAACTACGGCTTTGGCATAACAGAAATTTCTTTTAAGCAATATGCGTGGGCTACTCTAATTGGGCAATTACCTTTGGTCAGCCTCTATACCTACCTTGGTTGGGTGGGCGGAAACTCCATGCCAAACAGTGATGCTCATCCGCCAACGTATCAATGGGCGATCCTAGGTGGCGGTTTGCTCGTTAGTATAATAGTAACTTACGTTGCATACAGGCATACAAAAAAGAAGCAGCGTGCCTCGGCAACACCTGCATAAGGAGAAAGACAGGTGAATGTGAAAAGTTTTACGAAGCCTGATATGACTATGGTGCTAGGCGGATTAATACTCGCAGGATGCCTATGGGCATTTTTGGAGTTAGCAGGAATGGTGGTGAGTGGTGGCACCGCAGCAGTTGATGAAAAGCTATTATTGTTGTTTCGAACCGCTGATGATCTCTCTGACCCTGTAGGTGCGCATTGGGTTGAAGAGCTGATGAGAGACATCACTGGTTTAGGCGGGGTCGGTATTCTCACCTTTTTTACGTTGGCGTCAGCTGCCTATTTGTTGTTAATTAAGAAGCCCAAAATGGCGCTTTTTATTGTGGTGGCCATAGTCTCGGGTACCTTACTGAGTTTTGCGCTTAAATATGGCTTCGACCGCCCACGTCCCGACCTTGTGCCACATGGCAGCTATGTATACACCCACAGTTTTCCGAGCGGACACTCGCTTATGTCGGCATTAGTCTATTTTACCTTGGGTACTTTACTTTCACTCATTGAAGGCAGAAAGCGCGTAAAAGTATTTTTGATGTCTGTCGCTGCTCTTCTTACTGTTAGTATTGGTATTAGCCGTGTTTACTTGGGTGTGCATTGGCCGTCGGATGTACTGGCAGGCTGGACGGTAGGGATATTCTGGTCAATCTTATCGCTTATGATAGCCTCTTCCTTACAATCTTCCGGCACTATTGAGCAAGAAACTGATGACAATGATATGTCTCACGACAAGTCGGCGTTGCACAACATTTAAATGGCAACGCAGCTTATTGCGCTGTCAAAAGTGCTTTTTTTGCGGCGGGCTTGGTGAGTAGAGAGGTAAATGGAATGTGAGATAAAAGGGCAAGTATTTCAATGTCTCACTGGCAAACTAACCAACATTTTCCGATAATCATAGTTTTACGCTATTTGAATTTACCATGGAAAATCGACTTCCTTTATATAAGAAATTATTGGTCATGTATCGCATAGAGCCTGGATGCCTTGGTCCACAAGGTGCAGACTTTGTGGAAGACTTTTGTGTATTTGCAAAACAAAAGCTTAAAGATACACATGGTCACTGTTTGCGCTGGACAATTAAACCGCGGTATGACAAATCGCTGCCGGAGCTTGAGTTTCAGATAAAAAACGCAGTGGTGTCTCGTGAAAATGCAACTAAATACATGGGAAGTTTTGATATTGATATTGATGCTTTCGAAGAAAGCTTAGATGAGACATTGGCCGATTTGGTGGATGCGTATTTCGAAAGATAGAGAGACCTTGCCAAGCAAAGGCAAGGTCGCTACTCATTGAGCATTTTCTAGTCAATAGAGGTTAATTTTGCGTAGCCCTCTGATTCTAGCTCGTCATTCACGCATTCTAAAATAAATGCCTCCATCGGCTTGCCTTGCGTACCTTCATCTTCAGCAACTTCTGCACAATATTGCTTTAGTTCAGCAATCAGCTCAGCCGGGGCTTTCTCAGATTCGGTTGCCAATACCGAAAACGTCAGTGCGCTTAAACCAATTAACAACAAACCTTTCATAACCACCTCTTACATTGAGTTAACGATTAACATTTACGAGCTGAATATTGCGCCTAGTTGCTGATATTAAAAAGCTAATTTTTTTGTTCTAGAAGACAAATTCTTTTCATCATTGTGTATCGCTCAATGGGAATAAACTGAATGCTCTTGAGGGAAATGCAAACCTTTAATGGGCATTCAAAGCGCTTTTTGGCATAATGCGCGACCCTAAGTAAAAAGAAATAACAGCGTTAAGCCATGCCCACAATCAACAATGTTTTCTCATCAGACGGTCTACTTGCTAGTGCCATCAAGGGATTCGTGCCGCGTGAAGCACAAACCGAAATGGCAAAAGCTGTAAAGCGTGCCATTGATACGACCGGTAGCCTGATTGTTGAAGCGGGAACAGGTACTGGAAAAACCTTTGCCTATCTTGCACCTGCGCTATTAAGCGATGGCAAAGCAATTGTTTCAACTGGAACGAAAAACCTTCAAGAGCAATTATTTCATCGAGATCTGCCTTTGGTAAAAAAAGCATTAGGCAGTAAACGTAAAACGGCGTTGCTAAAAGGGCGAGCAAACTATCTGTGTTTACACCGCTTAGCACAGCATGGTGGTAACTCGACATTGGTAGAGAAAGATGTTTTAGGTCAGTTATCCGAAGTGAAACGCTGGTCTAGCACCACGAAAACAGGAGATATGGGGGAACTTAAAACGCTGCCAGAAGATGCGCGCGTTTTACCTATGGTTACGTCAACGGTTGATAATTGTCTTGGGCGAGATTGTCCAGATTATGAGGACTGTTATCTGGTGAAAGCGCGCCGTAAAGCGCTTGATGCTGATATTATCGTTGTTAACCATCATTTATTTTTTGCCGACATGGCACTCAAAGATACAGGGTTTGGTGAGCTAATTCCTGAGGCTGATGCCATTATATTTGATGAGGCACATCAAATTCCTGACATCGCTAGTGATTACTTTGGCGAGTCTTTGTCTACGCGCCAAATTCACGATATGGCAAAAGACATTACACTGCTATTTAGAACTGTGCTCAAAGATGCTGGGCAGCTCGATAAAGCAGCGGACAAATGTCGCATGATAGCGTCTGACTTGCGCTTGTTGTTTCCTGATAATCCCGAACGTGGCAATTGGGCTGAAGCCCTTGATAGAGATGACGTGAGGTTGCAAGTTGGCAAGCTTGCAGAAGCATTGGGTGTGCTTCACGAGGTGTGTAAGCTGCATATCGGCCGTGATAAAGACTTGGATAATATGTATGAGCGCGTGGTAGCCGCGCGAGAGCAGCTTGATGCGCTGAGTGATAACCAACAAGAAAATGTTAGCCTGTGGTATGAAACCACGCAGCGTCATCTGATTATGCACTTAACGCCATTATCAATTGCGGCAAAGTTCAGACGCTTTGTATCATCCCCCCCACGAGGTTGGATTTTCACCTCAGCAACGCTAATGGTGAATGGTGGCTTTGAGCATTTCCAGCGACGTATGGGGCTAGAAGAGGCAGAAACGCTAGGGCTCGATAGCCCGTTTAATTACCCTGAGCAAGCCATGCTATGTGTACCACGTTACTTGCCAGAGCCTAACAGCTTTAAGATGCGAGAAACGCTTTTAGAGACCGCTAAGCGTTTAATCAAAGCCAGTCGTGGACGTTGCTTTTTGCTATTTACTAGCCACGCGATGCTCCGTGAGATTGCTGAGAAGCTTGAAAATGAGGTTGATAACCCTTTGCTGGTGCAAGGGACTACCACAAAACAAGCGCTGCTTGATGCCTACCTCGCTGATGAAAAAGCCGTACTCATGGGCACTGGCGCGTTTTGGGAAGGCGTAGATGTGCGCGGCAATGACTTGGTTTGTGTGATGATTGATAAGTTGCCCTTTGCTTCTCCTGATGATCCATTGTTGCAAGCACGCATGGAAGATGTAAAAAAGCGCGGAGCAAATCCTTTTGGCGTCATTCAGATCCCACAAGCAGTAATTACGTTAAAGCAGGGCGCAGGACGATTAATACGAGACCCGTCAGATAAGGGCGTGTTGGTTATCTGTGATAATCGCCTTGTGACTAAGCCCTACGCAAAAACATTTATTGGTAGTTTGCCAGATATGAAGCGTACAAGAAGCCTCGATGAGGTAGAACGCTTCCTTGCTAACATCGATGAAGACTAATTTTGTAAGAGAAAATTATGAAAATTCTAGCTATTGATACAGCTACAGAAGCATGTTCAGTTGCTCTGCAACACAACGATGTGGTTACATCGCGATTTGAGGTGTGTCCTCAGCAGCACAGCCAACGTCTACTTCCTATGGTAGACGAGGTGCTAAAAGAAGCGGGCTTGGCACTAGGCGAATTGGATCTACTGGCATTTGGGCGCGGGCCGGGCAGTTTTACTGGCGTTAGGATCGCAACGGGCATGATTCAAGGGTTAGCGCTTGGAAGTGGCCACAAAGTTGCTGGCGTGAGTACGTTAGAAGCCATGGCGCACGAAACTGCCACAATAAATAGCATCGACAACCTAAATGCAAATAAAGACTACTACATAGCGGTGGCTTCAGATGCGCGTATGGATGAGGTCTATTTCGCGGTGTATAAGTATTCAGGCAATGCCATTTCGTTAGTGATAGAAGAGCAGGTGTGTCCACCTAATGTTGCCATTGAACAATTAGATGCACTTGATGACGCTAACGATGTTGTTGCAGCAGGAACTGGCTGGACGGCATATGAAGAATTGACGCATTGGCTAAAAGACAATTCGAGTCAGGAGATGGCGACGGTGACGTTACCCAATGCACGCTTTATGCTTGAGCTTGCTGCCGTCGCGTTTAAGCAAGGTAATGTGTCAGATGCCGTTGCGGTTGAGCCAGTCTATTTACGCGATAAAGTCACATGGAAAAAATTGCCTGGTAGAGAGTAGTAATATAGATTCACAGCGTCGTAACAGCGGCGCTGGTGTAAATATTGCATAGCCATACCTTGTATGAACATAACTAATAACTTCTCTATACCGTCATCAGGCGCTGAACAAGGGCGTGTTGGCAGGATAAGCAAAGACCCGCAGCAACAAGAAAAGGGGCAAGAACAGTCGTCATTGAAGGCGATGGTTGTTGCGCCTGACGAACAAGGCACAGACAACGCCAAAGCCTATCAGCAGTTCATCAGAGAAGATGGGAATGCGTATTCTCAGCAGGCTATTGCCTCTTATACGAGCTTCGAGAAGCTCAAGCAGCGAGAATCTATTCAATCTATGTTTGGTGTGGATATTTACGCATAATTACGTACTTAGCAGTATATTGCCATTTGATGGTGAACAATTTCTCTATATTGTGCTCTAACACCCATGCGGCACTCTCTTTACAAGTAATTGTTTAAGTTCTAAAACCTAAAGCCATTTTACGAGACGTTCAAGTGAGCTCGGCTATGTAAATTATCGTTTTGTAATAGAACGTTAGTGGTGGTTGTCGCGTAAAAATGCTACTGTCAGTAAACTGAATTGGCGCGTTGTTTTGCATTGCCACGCATTACCTCTTGATAGGTGCCAATGAAACGGACAAGCATATAATGTTGTTTTAGGGATTTCTTAGGAGCAGTAAAATGTCTCGATTCTTGTTGCTACTCGCGGTTGTTGTTTTCTCTGGTTGTGCCATCGTTCCAGAGAGTATTGATGTACCTGAGGGTACTCAACTTGTTAGCTATTCAAAAGCAGTAACCTCAGGAGCTAACGCGCAAGGGCAGAAAGCGCGATGGGGTGGACTTATCGTAGGTGTTGAGAATAAGCCCAATTTAACCCTGATCGAGTTAGCTCAATTTCCGCTTAATCACTACGGTAAACCCAATACGGGTGGCGAAACTGCCGGACGCTTTAAAGTACAGATTGATGGATTTGTTGATCCCATTGTATTTGAAGAAGGGCGAGCTGCGACGTTTTTAGGTACCTTAACGGCGCCAACGGCAGGGATGGTTGGTGAGCAGCCTTATATATATCCGACTATCGTTGCTGATGACTACCACATGTGGCGAAAGCGAGATGTTTACGAGGTAGATACCTTCTTTTTTAACTATCATACAGGTTGGTACTCACCATTTTATGGGTTTTACAGCCCGTTTTATCATCCTTGGGGACATCCCGGTTTTAACCGCACACGAGTCATAAGATATAGAAGTGCACCAAGTAAATCCGCAATGCCGAGCCGTTCTCAAGGTAGAATTATGCAAAGCAATGATGCCGGTCGCTCTGGCGAGCAATCAAACTACAAACGAAAATAACAGCAAATAAAAGAAGGCGGCATATAATTGCCGCCTTCTTCGTATGTCATGGCAATAATTGGTCGTTGTTATATGCTAATAGTTGCCGCAAAAGGAACTGCCAATGTTGGAAACAGAATTTAATGCTGGACCGTTGCAACTCGCTGCATTAGATAATCAAGGAAGTGGACCTGTTGTTATTGGTCTTCATGGCTATCTAGATAATGCCGAGAGCTTGCGCCCTCTTTCTCCCTATTTGCAATCGTACCGATTTATTGCCTTAGATCTTGCTGGACATGGGCGTTCACAGCATCGGCCGATCGGTGCTCAGTATAATCAAGCTGACTATATTCAAGATTTATATGCGCTTATTGAGGAAAATGGATGGGAGTCGGTCATACTATTAGGGCATTCATTGGGGGGAATATTGGCAACGATGTTCGCAGCTTTATTCCCAGAAAAAGTGTCAGCAGTAATCAGCATCGATGCGTGTGGCCCGCTCACTCAGCCTGCAACTACGACCTCTGAGCAAATGCGTGAGGCTGTGCTAAGTCGACACACAAAACGCCGTAACAAATTGCGAATTGTAGATTTAGACGAGGCGGTGAAGGCGAGATGCAAAGTCTCTGACATTCCACCTGACCACGCGCAAGTAATACTCTCACGTAACCTTACGCAAGATGCGGGTGGACATTGTTTTTGGTCCTCTGACCCAAGATTAAGAACTAAGTCGGTGCTGCGCCTTACTGAAGACCAAGCCGAAAACTTAATGAGAGAGATTCGATGCCCAGTACTATTTATCGGAGCATCGAACAGTTTTAAGCAGTTAGAGACTGTTTTTCCTAAAAGAGCCCCGTGGTTCAAAAATGCACAATATGTGCAATTCGTAGGCGGTCACCATATTCATATGGAAAATACTGACGATGTAGGCCTACTAATTCGGCAATTTGTTGAGCAATTGTAAATTGGGCCGTTTATTTTTTTTTACACATCCTATACTATTCGCAAGTTATCAGACCAGTTATATGAGACGCGGTCTCTTTGCGCTCATAAAAGTAGTATAAGAATAAAGTAGAGGAGGTTTTGGTGGAAAAAACCTGGCTTAAGCATTATGACCCTCGTGTATCCGCAGAAATTGATGCAGATCGCTATGCGTCTGTTGTAGACATTTTCGAGCAGTCGGTTAAAAAGTTTAAAAATAAAGAAGCCTTCATTAACATGGGGCATTCTATTACCTTTGAAGAGCTCGATACGTTGTCGGCGCAGTTTGCGGCTTATTTGCAAGCAAGTGGATTAAAGCGTGGCGATGCTGTGGCAATCATGATGCCAAACCTTCTTCAGTATCCTGTAGCTATGTTCGGGATTTTGCGTGCAGGTATGGTGGTTGTTAACGTAAACCCACTTTACACGGCCCGCGAATTAAAACACCAACTTAACGATGCAAATGCAAAAGCCATCGTTATTGTTGAAAACTTCGCGTGTACATTAGAAGAAGTTATCGCAGAGACTAATCTACAAGAAGTCTTTCTTACTGCACTAGGTGACATGTTACCAGCGCCAAAACGCTGGATTGTTAATGCCGTAGTGAAGTACGTGAAAAAGATGGTTCCTGCTTTCAACTTGCCAGAGACTACATCTTTCACTGCTGCCGTTAAGAAAGGGCAGTCGCTGGAATACAAGCGCCCTGAAATTGCAAATACTGACTTAGCATTTTTGCAATATACCGGTGGTACAACTGGCGTTTCAAAAGGCGCAATGTTGACGCATCGCAACATGGTAGCAAACCTTGAACAGGTTTCGGGTATTCTAGAAACAGTTATCGAGGAAGGGGAAGACTTTGTTGTTACGGCCCTGCCTCTTTATCATATATTCGCTTTGCTCGCGAACTGCCTAATGTTCGTAAAGTATGGTTGTCGCAACCTACTTATTACTAATCCGCGCGATATGCCAGGGTTTGTAAGCGAACTGAGCAAATACCCATTCACCATTTTGCCAGGTGTAAACACATTATTTAATGGCTTGTTAAACACCCCAGGGTTTGACGAACTTGATTTTAGCAAATTTAAGTTTGGTCTTGGCGGCGGTATGGCAGTCCAGCGTCCTGTTGCTGAAAAATGGGAAAAGGTTACCGGAACGGTATTGCTTGAAGGCTACGGCTTGACTGAGTGCTCTCCTGTTGTGGCGGTAAACCCTCCACAAATAGAAGCGTATAAAGGCGCTATTGGCATGCCTGTACCGTCTACGGATATTAAGCTGCTTGATGACGACGGAAACCCTGTTGAAAAAGGTGAGCCAGGCGAAATGTGGGTGAAAGGCCCACAAGTGATGAAAGGCTACCTGAATCGCCCTGAAGCAACAGAGGAAGTGTTGAAAGACGGTTGGCTGGCAACGGGTGACATTGCAACGATAGATGATGAAGGTTATCTGTATATTGTTGACCGTAAAAAGGATATGATCCTCGTATCGGGCTTTAACGTGTTCCCTAACGAAATAGAAGAAGTGGCTGCCATGCATGAAAGCATTGTAGAAGCTGCTGCAGTTGGGGTTCCACACGAAGTAAGTGGTGAAGTTGTTAAGTTATTTGTAGTACGCAACAATGAATCACTGACTGAAAAAGAGGTAATTGCGCACTGCCGTAATCACCTAACAGGTTACAAAGTACCTAAACAAGTTGTTTTCAAAGATGACTTACCTAAAACCAATGTAGGAAAAATTCTGCGTCGGGAGCTTAGAGACTAATCAACTATTTTTAGAATTAGTTTTTTAAAGCCGGCGTGAGCCGGCTTTTTTATTACTGTGCAAAATTATGCAATATCAATTAATAACGACATTTGAACAACTAGAAAAAGTATGTACTACAGCGCAGCGTCAAGAAGCAATAGCCCTTGATACCGAGTTTGTAAGAACACGTACACTTACTCCCCACTTAGGACTCATTCAACTGTATGACGGCCATCAGTTGGTGTTAATCGACCCGCTCGCTATTGAAAATATGCAGCCATTTGTGGCGCTGCTTGAAAATACTGATGTTGTTAAGGTATTGCATTCGTGTTCCGAAGACTTAGAAACGTTCTTAACTGCATTTGATACTATTCCAACCCCCATCTTTGACACGCAATTCGCCGCAAGCGTACTTGGAAAAGGGCCAACGCTGGGTTACGCAAAGCTCGTTGAAATGCTTTGTGACGTAGAGCTGGACAAAGGAGAGTCTCGAACAGACTGGTTAGCCCGTCCGCTACGAGAAGCGCAACTAAGCTACGCAGCTAATGATGTACTGTATCTACTGCCGTGTTATCAGCAGTTAGCCAGTGAAATACAGGCAGTAGGTAAAGCCGACTGGGTGTTTGAAGAAATCGCGTTGCTAGGTGCAAAAAAACGAGCGCAAATGCCTGAAGACTTCGCATACTTACAAATTAAAAATAGCTGGCGTTTAAATGCAGAGCAGTTAACGGTTTTACAAGCGTTAGCTGCATGGCGCTTGAATACTGCAAGAAAGAAAGACTTAGCGCTTAACTTTGTGTTTAAAGAAGGGCACTTATTTGAAGCGGCACAGCGTTTGTCAGATAGCAAATCTGCATTATCTCGAATCAATGGTGTTAATCATCAATCGGTGCGCCGTTATGGCGATACCATTGTTGCAATTATTGAAGAAGCCCGTACTAAATTCGCGCAAACGCCTGAAAAGTTCAGGTTGCCTGTTGTACTGCGTTTAATTGATATTCCTAAATATAAAAAGACGCTGGCTGAGTTAAAGAGTGTTTCTGAGCAAATTGCTGATGAAAATGGTGTAAGTAGCGACGTTATTGCCTCTAAAAAGCAGTTAAATCAATTGCTAAAATGGTACTGGTTTCAAGTTGATGAAACGCGAGTGCAGGGGCTTAAGCCTGACGTGTTGTCTACCTGGCGAGCGCCGTTATTTCAACCTTATGTATCAAAACTGTTGGGCGATGCCCCATAACTACGAATAAAATTTACCTCTAACACAAGGCGAGACGTATTATGCTATGTGCGGTATATAAAACCCGAAGAAAAGAAGGTATGTATTTATACGTACCTAAAAAAGGTGACTTTAGCGATGTGCCAGAGCCTTTGATGGCGCGCTTTGGTTCACCAGAATTGGTGACCATATTAGCGTTGGAAAAGCGCGAACGTTTGGGTCTTGTTGACAAACAAAAGTTGATCGATGAGCTCAATGACAAAGGTTTCTATTTACAAATGCCGCCCAAAGAAGACAACTTGCTAGAACAGCATCGCGAGTCACTCGGCCTTTCTAAAACGCCTGACAAAAAGTTCTAAGTTATCCATGTTACATTATCTAATTACCAGTCTTAAACGCTGGCAAAGTGCATTGTGTGCAAAGCAAGTACATCATTATTCAGGTGCAGGGCTATGCGTTTTTTTCACTCTGCTTACCGCTTTCTCTGTCAGTGCCTATGCGCAAGACGATAGCGCGGAAACCGAAGCTGCGTTTGCCAATTATGTTTCGGCTTTAAAGAGTGAGGCTGCTACCAAAGGCTTTGACCCTACTATTGTAAATGCCGCATTTGCAGACATTCGTTTTCGTCCAACTGTGGTGAAATCAGATAAGAATCAGCCTGAACGAAAAATTACCTTAGACAGTTATCTTGCTACCCGTGTGCCGGATTGGAAGGTTAACCAAGCTGTCACACTTTATCGTGAAAACAAAACACTGCTCGATAACATAGCTAAAGAGTATGGCGTACAAGCTCGCTTTATCGTGGCCTTATGGGGTAATGAATCTAACTTCGGCAAAATTCAGGGCAACTACAGCGTATTATCGGCTCTTGCGTCACTGGCATTTGAAGGTAGAAGAGAAAAGCTTTTCAAAGACAACTTCTTTGCAGCACTGAAAATACTTAATGAGGGCCATGCCGATGTGACTGCTTTTAAAGGGTCGTGGGCGGGCGCGATGGGGCAAACACAGTTTATGCCTGTGTCTTTTCTCAACTATGCTGTCGATTATGACGGCGACGGCAAAAAGGATATTTGGCAAACGAAAGCTGATGTATTTGCCTCTATTGCGAATTATCTTTCGTCAGAGGGCTGGAATGATCAAGGCACCTGGGGACGGCAGGTCAAACTGACTCGACCGGTAAAAATATCAGGCCTGTCAAAAGCAAATATGAAACCCTTGTCATTTTGGCGCGACCAGGGAGTAACGCGATACGATGGTCGAGATTTACCCAATGCCGATGTCAATGCGTCACTCATTATGCCCGATGGTGAGAATGGCCGGGTGTACTTGGTCTACGACAACTTTCATACACTCATGAAGTGGAATCGTTCTTCTTACTTTGGTGTGTCAGTGGGCTATCTTTCTGAGCGTATAAAGCGAGGTTATTAATGACTTATCAACATATTGACGATCACGGTAAGCCTATTGCACTTCCAGTAAACAAGGTGGTGTGCATTGGTAGAAATTATCTCGACCACATCAATGAGATGAACTCGACAATTTCAGAAGCACCGTTGTTGTTTATGAAGCCAAAAGCGGCAATGTGTAATATTGCAAACGACATCGCTATTCCTACTACACTAGGTCCTTGTCATAACGAACTTGAAGTATCGGTGCTACTGAAAAAAGGACTGAAAAATGCCAGTGAGCAAGAAGCTGCTGAAGCCATTTGGGGTATAGGCTTAGGCCTTGACTTAACGCTTCGCGAGGTACAAGGGGCACTTAAAAAAGATGGTCAGCCTTGGGAGAGAGCAAAGTCGTTTGATAATAGTGCTCCACTGTCTCAATTCATTCCAATTGATGCGTTTGGTGATTTGGACGACCTTAAGTTTACACTTACGATAAATAACGAAGTGCGTCAAAGTGGGCATACAGCATTAATGCTACACAAAATTATCCCGTTAATCGCTCATATGTCGACTATATTTACGTTAGATGCTGGTGATGTTGTACTCACCGGCACACCCAAAGGCGTTGGTCCACTGTTTGAAGGTGACATTTTGTCTATCTCGTTACATGACTATTTTACACTAGAAACAAAGGTAACCGGGGAATGACGACCGCTTTTTGGGAAACTAAATCATTAGAAGAAATGACTCAAAGCGAATGGGAGTCTTTGTGTGATGGCTGTGCAAAATGCTGCCTTCACAAATTCATTGATGATGAAAGCGCAGAAGATTATTCGCCTACCGATCACATTAATACCAATGAACAAATTCATTACACGAACATTGTATGTTCATACCTGAATACCAAAAAGTGCGAGTGTACTCAATATGCTAAGCGTACAGAGCTTGTGCCAGACTGCGTAAAGCTAACAAAAGACAATCTGAAAGATATCTTTTTTATGCCCCCCAGTTGTGCTTACAGACGGTTACACGAGGGAAGAGGGTTACCCTCATGGCACCCGCTTTTGAACAAAGGGAAAAAGCACGCTATGCATGCAGCGGGCATGTCGGTGCGCAACAAGACGGTATTTGAAACCGATGTCGACTTAAATGATTTTGAAGATTACATTGCAATTTGGCCGCTTGAAGATTTGGATTAGTCTTGCATTAAACACTATTTTTAGTCGTTGACGATGGCGTAGAGTAGGGCATCTCTGCCGAATACACGTTTACGGCATAGCCCTTCTTTATTGCAGCCAATACGTTCAGCAACCCGAATGCTCGCCTTGTTATTAGGCTCAACAAAGCATTCTAAACGGTATAAATTCATCTGTGAGAATGCGAGCTTCTTAAGGGCTTCGCAAATGGCGGTTGCTAAACCTCTACCACATGCATCAGGCCTAAGCCAGTAGCCAAGGTTTGCAGTTAGGTGGGTGTGGTTGATGTAATTAATGATCCCCATCCCCAAACACTTTTCATCGTGCATAAGAAGGTAGGTCAAGCCATAACCCGTGTCCCGCGCCTTTTCCATATTCTCGATACATTGCTTTGCCAACGCTGGAGTCACCGGACAAGTCGATGCACCAAACCAAGGTTTGACGTGGTGAATAGAGTGTTGACCAGCTTCACACAACGCATTGCAATGCTTGTGTGCAATGCGTTGGATAGTGACTGGCCCTTGCTCGGTGTGAATGGGCGGGAGCCTAGAAGGAAGTATGGATAGGTCAATCAAAAGGGTTTCTTATCCAACAAGCGGCTGCAAAAAACAACAACGAAAACGACAAAGTAGGCCGCAAAGATAATTTGCATCCACTCAGCCATGCCCATTGATAAAAATTGCCAACTGTCTTCTAGGCAGTCGCCTTCAGCGGCAAATACAGCAGGTAGCCACTCGTGAAGCTGTAACCAAGACGGAAAGTTCGGCACAATTTCGCAGGTAGCAAAAAATGGATTGGCTGCGTTTAAAATACCGATATGCTCTTTAGCAATTAAAAAGCCCCATGCACTAGACACTGCCCAACCTGCAAAGCCCACCATACGAGTGAGTCCATTGTTTTTAATCAAAACAACAAGTGCAGATATAACAATGCCATACATTGCCGTACGCTGGTAAATACACATAATACAAGGCTTAAGCCCCATACCATATTGAAAATACAGCGCGGCTATTTCGAGGGCCAGCGAGGTGGCGAAAAGCACAAGCCACGATGACCTATGCTCTGCCCACTGACTAATATTGTGAATAAGTGAACGCATGGCTTAGTGGCTTACCGTACCAGTGCCAACATCCGTCACACTGTGATGTTCAATCAAGTGCATGTCGTATAACCATTGCGTTGCATCTGCCAGGCCAAGGTAAGTGGCAAGCAAACCTACAATTGTAAGTACAATAGTGTAGGGTAATGCCATCATTACCATCTTGCCGTAAGACAAACGAAGCAAAGGCGCTATTGCCGAGGTTAACAGGAATAGGAATGCGGCTTGTCCATTTGGTGTTGCTACACTTGGTAAGTTAGTACCCGTGTTAATGGCAACGGCAAGCATATCATATTGGTCACGGGTGATTTGCCCAGACTGTAGAGCAGCAGTGACTTCTGTAATGTACACTGAGCCTACAAACACGTTGTCACTCACCATAGAGAGCACACCGTTTGCGAGGTAGAACATTACCATTTGTGTTTCGCCCTCAAACGACAGCACCCAGTGGATAACTGGTTGGAACAATCCTTGGTCGATAATAACTGCAACCACGCCAAAGAATACGCACAACAGTGCTGTAAACGGTAGGGCTTCTTCAAATGCTTTGCCAAGGGCGTGCTCTTCAATTACACCACTCATTGAGGTGGCAAGAACGATAACTGATAAGCCGATAAGGCCCACTGATGCCATGTGGGTCGCTAGACCAACAATCAACCACACGCCAATCAGTGCCTGAACAACAAGCTTAGCGGATTCGCGCTTGCTGCGCCCTTTGTCCATGTGGTCGTTGTAATCAACAAGAATCTGACGCACTGCAGAAGGCAGCTTGGCACCGTAAGAGAATAAACCCGTTTTTTCAAGCACTACGGTTGTCAGTAGGCCACAAACAAAAACCGGAAGCGTTACCGGGGCCATGCGGATGAAAAATTCAACAAAATTCCAGCCTGCTTTATCAGCGATAATAAGGTTCTGTGGTTCACCTACCATTGTCATTACGCCACCTAACGCAGTACCAACAGCTGAGTGCATCATAAGGTTGCGTAGAAACGCCCTAAAATCTTCTAAATCGTGGCTGCCAAGCTCATCGTCGCTGGTATGGTCATGGTCTGAGTGAAATTCTTTGCCCGACGCGACCTTGTGGTAAATTGAGTAAAAACCCAAGCCCACGCTGATGATTACTGCAACTACCGTTAATGCGTCAAGAAACGCCGATAAGAACGCTGAGGCAAAAATAAATGAAAGCGACAATACCAATTTGTTTTGCACCTTGATCACAAGCTTTGTGAACAGGTACATCAACAGGTCTTTCATGAAGTAGATGCCAGCCACCATAAAGACTAGGAGTAACAGTACTTCAAGGTTGACTTCGATTTCGTGCATCATATGTCCCGGCGATGTCATACCGATGAACATGGCTTCAATCAGTAACAAACCTCCAGGCTGTAATGGGTAACACTTAAGTGCCATGGCCAGCGTGAATATGAACTGAATAACAAGCGTCCAGCCTGCAATGTAAGGGTCCACCATAAAGAGGACGGGGTTTACAATGAGAAAGGCAATAATCGTTTTTTTATACCAGTCGGGCGCGTGTCCCAGGAAGTTCTTATAGATCGCCGCGATCATTGAGGTTTGCATGAGTTCCTGTTCCTTTTACAACAAAGCGCACGTTTTTGCGCACTTTCATACTGTGTAGTTCCGGGTATTGCATACATAAGCCGCTGTTAGCGAAAGAGGTTCTCACTCGCTTTGCGGTTTTGCTGCTGTCATTATAGTCGGAAATTAAGCGTACATGATATTAACGCCTTGAGAAAGCAAATCACAGACCCCACCCTGTGAAAGTCACTGAATATTTATCGATTTTTCCTTGATGTTTATTATTTAAATTCAAAATAGAACAATGTTGCTTGTTTTGTAAACAGCGGCTTGTTCTTTTGCTCATGCTAATGGCCATATTTTAATAAGTTGTTAAAAGCTTTACTGGACGCGGCATATTTCAGTGTGATAATAAATGAGCATCTGGTACAATCAGTTACAAAATAACAATAACGTGCAGGCGATTAGTTATGATTTATAAGGCTCAGAGTCCAGCTGGATTCGCCGAAGAATATATTGTTGAATCAATTTGGAGTGGACGTTTTCCACCAGGCACTATTTTGCCTGCAGAAAGAGAACTTTCTGAGCTTATCGGTGTGACTAGAACCACACTACGAGAAGTGCTTCAGCGTCTGGCGCGCGACGGTTGGTTAACAATTCAGCACGGTAAACCCACCAAAGTGAATAACTTTTGGGAAACGTGTGGTTTGAACATTCTTGAGACACTAGCTCGACTCGATCAAGAGGGTATTCCCGAGTTAGTTGATAATTTGTTAGCAGCGAGAACGAATCTTAGTGCCGTGTTTATCAGAGGTGCGATCCGTAACAACCCTCAAGAGTCAGCAGAGATTATTGCTCGATACAAAAACGTTGAACAAGAAGGTTTAGCATTCGCACAATTTGACTATCAAATGTCGCATGACCTTGCATTAGCTTCTAACAATAATGTGTTTGTATTGATGATGAATGGCTTTAGAGGTTTGTATTCGCGAATTGGTGGCTTTTTCTTCACTTACCAACAAGCCCGTGACGTTGCAAATAAGTACTACGCAGACTTATTAGAAGTTGCTGAAAAAGGTGAGTACGACCGCGTGCCGGTTGTTGTGAGAAAATACGGTATTGAAAGTGGTAAGGTGTGGCAAGAAATTCGAGATGAAATGCCAAAAGACTTAGTAGACTAAGTCAGTACTCATCACCTTCAATAAACAAAAGCGCCGTTAAGGCGCTTTTTTGTTGGTTTAGTTATAGAAGCAGAGCCTCAGTCAAATATCTTGTAACACTTTTCATATCCTTTGCCCCGTGCACAACCACATAGCGTGTAGACCAAAAATTCCAATTGGATATACTCAATAGGTTGATAAAAACAAACCTTACAATTGGGAATAAGAATGAAATATGTATGGATTGCACTAGCTGCAGGTGGCCTATTAACGGGTTGCAGTGGCGAAAGCGAGGTAGCAAAAACGCCGATGGAAAAACCACAAAGTACGGCTTCTAGCGTGGTATTGAATACGCAAGCGCAAGCGCCGGTCGCCAAAAGAGTGCCTTACGAAATGACAGCGCACGGCGTCACACGAACCGATAACTACTATTGGATGCGCGACGATTCGCGCACAGATGAAGCCATCCTAGGTCATCTAGAGAAAGAGAATGACTATGTTGAAACGGTATTAGCACCGCTTAAAGAAACCCGTGAAAAGCTGTATGAAGAACTAATAGCGCGTATCGAAAAAGATGACTCTACTGTTCCGGCTTTTTCAAATGGCTATTGGTATTACACGAGCTTCTCAGGCGAGAACGAATACCCAATTTATTTGCGTAAACCGTCGTTAGACGCTCAGCCTGAAGTGTTGCTAAACGCGAATGTTATGTCTGAAGGGCATGAATATTTCAGCATTGGTGACTATGAAGTTAGTACGAATAACAATCTTATTGCTTACTCGGTAGATACCTTGAGTCGTCGCATTTACACCATCAACATCAAGAACCTAAAAACAGGTGAAATGCTTGCTGATGAGCTAGAAGGTACGTCAGGACAAGTGGTGTGGGCGAATGATAATCAACACCTTTTTTATGTGAAAAAAGATCCACAGACGCTTCTGGGCTATCAAGTTTATCGCCACAAGCTGGGTTCACAGCAAAGTGAAGATGTGTTGATGTATGAAGAAACTGACCCTACGTTTTACACCTTTATCGGGAAAAGTAAGGATCATGAAGACATCTACATTTACCACAGCAACACTGATAAGAAAGGCGTAACACTGATTGACGCAAACGAACCTACAAGCGGTACAAATGTCTTTCTACCGCTTCAAGACGGTCAAGAATACAGTGTTGAAAAGTTAGGTAATGCTTACTTCGTATTAACGAATATTGATGCAAAGAACTTTAAGGTAATGAAAGCGCCAGCTGACGCTACCGATGATGTTTCAAAATGGGAAGAGGTGGTTGCACACCGCCCGGATGTATTTGTTCAAGACATCGAAGTGATGAACAACCATTTGGTTGTAAAAGAAAAAGAGAACGGCATGTTGCGTCTTGTGGTGCATAACTTGACTACGGGCGAGCAAAAAGTTTTACCAACACAAGATCCCATTTACGGCGCATTTTTTACAGGCAATACACAGATAGATACTAACAAGCTGCGTCTTTACTACAGCTCCTTGACCACGCCAGCGTCTATCATTGACGTAAACCTTGATACCTTCGAAACTGAAGTTATGAAGCAAACGAAAGTATCAGAGACATTTTCATCTGCTGATTATGCGTCTGAGCGCGTTATGATTGAAGCGCGCGATGGCACTGAAGTACCTGTTTCGTTGGTATACCGCAAAAGCCAGTTTAAGAAAGACGGTACAAATCCACTTTATCAGTATGCCTATGGCTCTTACGGCGCAACTATTGACCCCACTTTCAGAAGTAGCTGGATTTCATTGTTAGACAGAGGATTCGTTGTGGCTATCGCTCACATTCGCGGCGGTCAGATGATGGGTAGAGAGTGGTATGAAGACGGTAAAATGGATAACAAGGTGAATACTTTCACCGACTTCATTGATGTAACCAAAGGCCTAGTTGCAAAAAATTATGCTGACGAGTCACGTGTTTTTGCGATGGGCGGAAGCGCTGGTGGTTTATTAATGGGGGCTATCGTCAATATGGCACCAGAGCTCTATAGAGGTGTAAGTGCACACGTCCCATTTGTTGATGTGGTCACTACCATGAGTGACGCCTCTATTCCTCTAACTACTGGTGAGTATACCGAATGGGGAAATCCAGCCAATAAGGCGGAATTTGAATACATGTTGTCATACTCACCTTACGACCAAGTAGAGGCGAAAGCATACCCCAACATGCTTGTTACAACAGGCCTACATGACTCACAAGTACAGTACTTTGAGCCAATGAAGTGGGTGGCGAAGCTAAGAGAAATGAAAACAGATGACAACCTCCTGCTTTTCAAAACTGATATGGAGGCTGGTCACGGAGGCGCTTCGGGTCGCTTTAAGCGCTTTGAGTCTACCGCTTTAGAGTATGCATTTGTACTGCATTTAGCTGGAGTTTCACTGTAGCGAATACGAAGTTTGCTAGAGCGTAAAACCTCACATTAATACAAAAGCCCGACATTATTTCGGGCTTTTTTTATTTTTTTTAGTTTTTAGTATGCGGTTTCTAATTGTTGAGCGTAAATTGAACTCATGGTGTTGAAGATACACTCACATTTAGCATTCATAGGAGCTGAAAATGACTACTACAGATACAATTAAAGGCAAAATCAACGAAGCTGAAGAAATGGCTCGTAAAATTTGGTTAGCGGGTCTTGGCGCTTATGGAAAAAGCGTAGAAGAGGCACAAGGTCGTTACGAAAAGCTTAGCGAAGAAGCGAGCAAAATGTTCGACGAATTAGTAAGCAAAGGTGAAACACTAGAAGACGATGCGCGCAGCAAGTTCAAGTCTACTACTAATGATGTTGAAAACCGTGTTGCTGACGTTCGTAAAAAGCTAGGTTTAGACTCAGAGCCAGCTGACCAGCGTATCGAAGAGCTATCTGCTAAAATTGATGCACTAACTGAAGCGGTAGCTAAATTAGCTGCAAGCAAGTAAACGTTAGCGTATAGCAAGTTTACAACAACTGCGTTAGTGACATCATATAACACATCAACACTTGATGTGTTGGGACTAGGGCCAAAAACGATACACGTTTGGCCCTTGACCATTCCTACAAAAATCTCCTCACAAGGAGGCATCATGAGTAACAAAAATACGCCAACAACGACAAATACTGGCGAAACCGTGACAGAGAATCCTCTCGTTACGATTAACGGCACTTCATCCTCTTCATTAAAATCGTCACCGCTTTTCGGATGGTTGTTCGCAGGTTCTGATTTGCTTTCAGCAAAACTAGACCAAGCCGCTGGCATGGTGAGTCAAAAAATAGACGACACACATGAGACTATTATGGCGATGCAAGCGAAGGGCATGGAAGTAGAAAGTGAATTAAAACGTACACTTAATCCGTTTTCACTCGTTGATACTGCGCAAAAGCTTGTTACCGCCAATCCGATATTTAGCGTACTTTCGGGTGGTCAAAAAAGACAGCAAAAAGAGCAACAACTCGCGTTGCTAAATGCAAAGGTAGATTTATTGGTCGAGCAAGTGGCATTACTTGCGGCGAAAGAAGCGGCGGCTAAGGTCGAGAAGTCAACGACAAAAGAAGAAGCACCGAAAGCGTCTTCTACAAAGCGTGCACCGGCTAAAGCCAAGACGACAACTCGCACAAGGGCGACGGCAGCCAAAGCGGCAGCGCCTAAAGTGAGCACAAAAACAGCTGCGTCGAAAGCGTCTACTAGTACATCTACAACAAAGCGAAAAGCACCCGCAGCTAAAGCGGCTCCGTCAACAACTGCTACAACGAAAACGTCAAAAAGTGCTGACACTAAGACGGTTTCAAAGGACGGTGAAGACAATTAATGCGTTAGCCTAGCTACCTTAATGAGTAAAAAGCAAACAGAGGTTTGCTTTTTTTATTTGTTCTTCGCCCAAATATTCTGGTGGTTTTTAAAACTGAAAAAGTCGTAAGGTTCCCAATAGCTAGGAACAAGATCGTCGAGTGCATCGGGTGTGAAATCGCTGGAGAGTTCTCTCATGATCTCCATTAGCCGCTCCTTACCAATACGCATTAACTTTTTTCTGTTTGCGGGGAAATATAAATTGCGGCTTTTAGGGACAACTTCATTGCTTCCACTGGAGATATACGTCAAATTTCGAGTAACCACTCTACACAAAGGTTCAGCAGGGTTGGACGGGTTCAGCCCTGTCACAACGGCGCATTCATACTGATCTTTCTCTTGGTCATTTTCGTTGGTAGGAATGAAGGTAATGCCAAAGCCTTGTGGAAAATAGCCAACAATACTCAAAAAGTCTTCAGCAAGCTGTTTGTTCAAGCTGCCTTTTTTGGCCAGTTGCTCAATGAGCATATACCCTTTGGGCAAGCTTAATCTAGAATAGTCAGACTTTGTGGAAAACACGATTGAGGCGTAAATCTGCGGTATTTTAATGACTTCCCCTAAACCTGTTTTTGAGATGAAGGCATCTTTAACCAGTTGAAGTATAAATGCGTTAGCGTCACGGTGAGTTTGCACAAACTTATCGCGTTCTAAACGGTCATTACCTACATATTTAGGCAGCCCCAAGCCTTCAGATAAATACTTTAGCGTGTGGTGATAATTAAGTTTAAGTAAATCTTTTCGTTGAGATTCTTCTAAAAGTCTAAATTCATCTTCATCGCCATTATCGCCTTTTAAAATGCGCAATGCGGCAGGGCACTGCAATCCGATATCCTGTAACAGCGAGGCCGTAATTAACGGAACGCCTAACTCAACTTTCCATTTCTCGCGCCAGTATTTATCGTTTTGAAAACGCGCCGACGACTCACGGTACTTAGACAAATACTTATGCGCGATAGTGTCGTGCTCTAGTAATTTGTCAACGAGTCTTAGAGTAAGTACGGCTTTGTAAAGTGGCTTGAATCTTTGATGGATACGCGGCGATTTACGACCAGAACCCGGTGTCAACAACATGAGCGTGCCTAACAGCTTACCACTTAAATGCTGAGTTTCTTGCCAGTTTTCACCTTCGCACAGTTCAATAAGTTTTTCGCTGACTTGCTGCAAGCGCTCTAGGCGAGATAACCGTTCTTCTTCTAGTTTTTCTCGGTTGTTTTTGATTTGGTCAGACAGCTGCTCTGCCAGTATTTCTTTGTTTTTTTGCGCTTTAATCTTGTCGAGTTGCGCAACGAGGTCAAGTGTATGCTTTTCAAGCGACGGAGTAAGGCTAAAATAATGATTAGCATCCTCAAAAACAGAGCCGTAGCCTATTTCGTGAGGGTAAACCATGTTTATCAGTTGTTTTACTTGTTGCGTGTAAATGCTGTCGGGCTTTGGGCTTTTTGCGCTCACCGTCGTCCTTACCAATCTAACTGGGCGTTACCGTTTAGCTTTAACCATTCTTACGATAACTAGGGGCGATGAGTTTGCTTTTTGGGCTAACGAACAAGGTGTCCTAATTCCACCGCCTCGCGTTTTTTCAATTGTGCCAGATGATACCTCAAATTTTCACTTATTTTGGTATTTCTTTTTATAACGTGCAGTTGTGGCCACGAAGCGCGTTCACCACTCGCTATGAGTTGCTGAATACTCTGTAAAGTCGGGTTAGACAATACCTGTGACAAGTTTCTAATTTGTCGCTTAGGGAGTATGTTGATATTGCCAACATATTGCTGATCAATAATAGAGCGTACTTTATGGATTGCCAATTTTGCCGCTTTATTTCCTGTTAAGCGTTCAATGATATCTATGGCAAAAATGCTATTAGTCTTAGCAAGTTGACCAATGTGGCGTGCAGACATGTCCCACAAGGAATTAGGATCAATGCGATTAGATGAAATAAACGGAACCGCAAGCGGGTTAGTTTGACTCACAATGCTATGGTTAACGCCATAAAGCCTTGCGAGACGGTCAAAGGGTAAGTCTGCCATAAGTGAACCATCTGCGAAGCGTCTGTTCGGAATGTAAGGCACTACCTCACCACTGAGTGTCTTTGCACGTAATTGAACTGGGCTAAAAATAATTGGCACGGCGCACGAGGCGCGAACCGCTTGGGTAATAATGGCATTTGGCGATGTTTTAGCATTGAGCAAACGCGAATGTTGATGAAGGTCGGCAGGTGATACCGTGATGGTGATGTGGCGGCCCGTCTTTTTAAAGGCCTCCTCGAAGGTGGTTAAGTCGAACAGTTCGATAAGTGCGTTCTCTAGCACTGAACTGTCGAATAAACTCTTTTTGCCGAGCCCTGCAAAACTGCGCCAGTGTTTAAAGGATTCATAAATAAATTCGGCGCTTAACGACTCAAGTAATTCGTCGTGATCGCGCGTGCCAAGCATAGCGGCAATAATAGAACCCGCACTTGCCCCTGACACTACAGTGGGCAGTAAATTTTTCTCGTTAAGCGATTTCACCACGCCGGCGTGAAAAAAGCCAAGGCCTGCTCCGCCTGATAGCATTAGACAACTGCGACCAAACGCATGAGCTGTTTCTTCAAAGAATGATAGCTTTTCGTAGAAATCGACGTCGTTTTCGTCGGCGTGATAAATTTGCTCTAGCGCAGTGATAACCTCATCAATAAACTGCTCTATCAGGTATTTCGTACCGATTTTGCACTTACTAATTAGTACGGGGTTGGCGATATTGCCCAGATTGCCATGGAGCCCTTCGTGAAGAATTGACATAAGCGCATGTATGTCTCCTTTGCCGCGGGCTAGCTGCAAACGTTGAACACGCTTTCTAATTAATTTGTAATCGTAGTCGTCGCTGGCATCTTTCGCTTTCCATTCTTCGGCACCAGAAAGGGCATCATGTGCAAGACATGCTGCTTCGTATTCATCACTACTACTAGCATGCTCAATGTCATGTTCTAGTTTTTTTAAACGCAAATCGAATACTGCCATGGCAACTACCTATTCAGTTTGAAAGACTGAGCAACGCGCTTTTTAACCAGCAGACACGCTACTTTTACGTCAACATAGTTCAGTGTAAGTCTGAATTTTAGAATCTACTACCTAGAAAATCAGAATTTGTTGAGTGTGTATATATTCCACTTTTTAGCCGCACATTCACTTGTTTTCAATCAACAATTAGCACTAAATGTCACTTTTACATTGACCAAATCCTATGCACTCAGTAGCCTGAGAAAGAAAATAATAAATCGGACCACTTACTCGCAGTATGGAATGGAATTTTGAAACGCTCACTCTGCTATCTATCCCGCTGATAAGCGCCATAGTAGGCTGGCTAACAAACTATTTAGCGGTAAAAATGATGTTTTACCCTATAGAGTTTGTTGGCATTAAACCTATATTTGGATGGCAGGGGCTAATACCCGCCAAACGCCGCCAAATGGCAGAGATTGAAGTTGAATTGGTGTTGGGCAAGCTGCTAAGCGTTGAAGAATTAGCGCAGCGTTTAGACCCCGACGAGCTCACTAAGGCAATGGAGCGTCGCTTAAGCCAAGTGATACGAAAAGTCGTCAATAATGTGATGGCTGAGTCAGCCCCTCAGTTGTGGGCTGCGTTGCCTGTGCAAGGCAAAAATTTGGTATACCAGCGAATCGAGAATGACATACCTAATGTGGTTCACAAAATGGTGGACGACTTTCAGCACAATGTGTCTGAAATTTTGGACATTAAAGAACTTGTTGTTGAACAGTTAGTTAACTCACCAGAGCTGATCAATGAAATCTTTCTGACAGCAGGTAGTAAAGAATTTCCGTTTATCGTTCGCTCGGGTTTTTATTTTGGTTTTCTGTTTGGTTTGCCAACCATGTTGTTGTGGTATTTCTATCAGGCATGGTGGATATTGCCGTTAGGCGGGCTCCTGGTGGGGTATGCGACGAATTGGATTGCCATCAAAATTATCTTTGAGCCGAAGCGCCCCAGAAAGCTGGGCCCTATGACCATACAAGGTATGTTTTTAAAACGGCAAAAGGAAGTGTCTGAGGTCTATTCATCAATTATCGAAGAAAAACTGATTACCCCTAAAAACATTACTAATATTATTTTACATGGCTCTGGTTCAGCACAACTACTTGAGCTTATTGAGCTGCATGTCAACGACGCCATTGAGCGATACGTTGCCATCGCGCAGCCGTACTTTGCCCTTGGGGTAGGGTCGGAAAATTACCATAAAATGAAAGCATTAGCCGTGCAGCAAATCTTTGACAATTCAGACAAGTATCTTATGTATGCGTTTGACTATGCCAATGGTGCTTTGCACGTAGGTCAAGACTTGAGTGAGCGCATGCAGGCACTTTCTGCTGAAGAGTTTGAAGGCGTACTGCGCCCAGCTTACCAGCAAGATGAATGGAAGCTCATTGTAACAGGTGCAATATTGGGCATGGTGGCAGGCTTCGCGCAGTTGTACTTTGTTTTTATGTGATAGTGAGAAGTTGAGCATCCAGGCGAGATAAGTTAGCGGTACGATTGGGTGAGTAAACACAGATAAAAATGCCTCTATTGAGGTGCAATAGGTGTTGAATTTGTATTTATGAAAACCGCACAAAGGATTTTATTGACGGCATTGACCCTGTTTAACGAGCATGGTGAGAATACCGTAACCAGTGTTGATATTGCCGTTGAGCTGGATATCAGTCCGGGCAATTTATATTACCACTTTAAGGGCAAGGATAGCCTTGTGACAGCGCTAATGAAAATGCACGAACAGCAAATGCAAAAGCTGCTTGTGAAAGACAAGCTCGATACCTTGCACGCTGAAGATATTATGTATTACCTGTATTTGCTGGTGGATAGTATTCATGTGTTCAGGTTTTTCTATCGAAGTCCAGCAGATTTGGTTGAGAAATACCCCTCAATTATTCGCTCCCGCAAAAACATTCTATCGAGTTTACGCTCGCAGCTTACTTACCTTTTCGATTCGCTTCGCCAGCGTGAAGTATTACTAGCGAACAAATCCGACAATGCGTTACTTGTCGATTTGGTGTCGCTCATAATTACGCAATCATGTCAGTTTGATGAGCTCAATAGTCATATGGAAGACACGCTTCAGAAGTACCATGCGCTTTCATTAATGATGGTAGCCATTTTGCCAAGGTTAGCGTTAAGTGACGATGAAAAGCTGAAGTTGGAGCAAACGCTCAACTCGCACGATTTTGTAAAAGATTTCAAAACCCAGTCGCCCCTCGACTTTGCTTAAAGGAATAATGATGGCAAAAACGCTCAGTTTCTTAGATAAGTCTTTTTGGATAACCGAGTCTGATGAGAATCCAAAACACGTTGCATGTTTGCAGCTACTTGCCATGCCGAAAGGGGCCAAAAGCACTGAATACGTACCTGAACTTTTTCAGGAAATTCGAGGGTTTGCCCGAGCGACATCGCCATTTAACTGCGCGGTAAAAACGGTTCTCGGTTATCCAGTAGGCTTCGTTCCGGTAAAAAAATTGAACATGGACTACCATGTTCAGATACATAAGGTGGCTGATGTGACTAACCGCGAAGCATTAGATGCGTTTGTTGCACGTTTGCACGCCTCACGCCTTGATCCTGACAAGCCGCTCTGGCAATACCACTTTATCTTCGACGAAAACAGCGACACATTTGCTATCTATGCGCGGGTTCATCACATGTATGGCGATGGTGCGACTTTGGTGCGATGGTTTCAATCAGGCTATGTGCCACACTCTCACGACACCAAATTTACGCCAGTGTGGGCCGTTAAACGCCTAAGGCATAAAAAGCGCGACCCAATCAGTTTTTATAAACGTTTGGTGGGCGTGGGGTATGCGCTAAAAACCGTACTTGATTTGTGTATTATCTTTTTGCGCATATTCATGAAATTGGTAAGAGTTAACCCACACTATATGCCTATTCCTTTTACTGGCACGAAAACGGTGCTTACAGGGCAAGTTAAAGCGGGCAGGGCAGTCGCCACTATGGACCTAGACTTTACACGCGTAAAACAGTTAGCCCGCCGTACGCGTTCTACAGCCAACGAAGTGCTGCTTTGCGCGTTTGATATTGGTGTGCACAAGCTATTACAAGATCATGGGCAGGTGTTCAAAAAAGCTCTTTTTACCAACATGCCTATCAACCTAAGAAAACCTGGCGAGAAAACCACGGGTAATAAAATTGCCATTGTGCCTGTGCAATTAGCCCATGGCGAAACCGACCCGTATCTGCGTTTACGACAAATTGTGGTTAATCACCGTATAGTGAAACACGCCGCGCAACACGCAAGACCTGCCGCGTTTAGTGGCTATACCATCGCCATTCAGTCATTAGCCCTTGTATTTGAGTGGCTTAGGCTTTCAAGTGTGGTTAAGCCCATCGCCAATATTCTGATATCTAATGTTCCAGGGCCCAAAGACACCCGCTACTTAAAAGATGCAGAGTTACTTGCGTGTTATCCCATATCAACGATGACGCCCGGAGGCGGTGTTAACATTACCCTTATGACCTATGCTGGCACGGCTAATGTAGGTTTGGTGTGTTGTAATAAGAATATAGAGTCTTTGCAGCCTCTAGCTAAATACGTTAGTGAAGCATTTGATATGCTTGAAGCCAGTGTTGATGATCCTCGATTGAATATAGAGGACATTGGTGAGCAAGTAGAGGTGATGCCGGTGTCTATTGTGAGTGATCATTAAGGTAAAAACGAAGCACGTTATCTTCAACGCGCACGTTTTTACCCAGGCGAGCAAACAAGACTTCTCGCCATTGTGTATCACGCATGCGGTGGCTTAAATCGTCTTGAGTGAGCTGTCGAGTAATGGCGTTATCTATTTGTGGTTTGTGGTAATCAAGAATAGCTTGTTTTGACCCTGAAAGATAAAGCTTTAAATACTCTGATGCCATATCTGACGTGCCTGCCGTAAACAACGAAAGGGCAGAGCGCAAAGGTTTGCCCAGCAGCGAGTTTAAGCTTTTTGGAAAAAACTTAGATAACAGAAATTGCGTATCACGAATAAACGCATAGTCGTCGTTAATTAACGTGAGCGTGTCCGTGGTTAAATTGGTGAGGTACAGGGTTTCAGCATTAGTGTCGTAGTGCGGAGTAGCACTTAATGCAAATACGATGTGGGCACGATAAATAGTGCTTGCAGCCACTTCAATATGAACGGCAGCTAAGCATTGCAACCCAACGCGATTGGCGGCGTTATCCAGAGTCACTTTGCCTTCAAGCACATTTACTGTACCTACACCAACTGGAATATCGAAAGTAAATTGGTAAGGAAAGGCATCTTCGATGAGTGCTTGAAGCTCAGGTTGGGTAAAGTCGTCGTGATTGAGTTTTCCAAATTTTACCAACCATGTGGCGATAAAGAGTGTTATGCGGTCTTTAAGCGTTAATTGCGTTGTTATCATAGTTGTTTTGACCGCTGCCCGTCACGAGGTTGTATATAAAATGGTAAGTTGAAACGTTACCAATGTACTACATAAGAGCTACACAAGAGCACGTATACTTAATAGTTCATTTTTTTGAACGTATAGCTTCTAAATTACCAAGATTATTAGATTTTTTAAAACTTACAATATAAAACTTTTCTCGCTGTAGTGTTATTTGGTAATCTGGTCGTACCACAACATTTTATTAACAAGTTGATGCCCTAAGTATATCACTACTATTTAGTGGCAAGGAGTAAGCGTAATGAGTGAAGTACTAAATAAATACGATTACATCATCGTAGGCGGTGGCTCAGCCGGCGCAGTACTTGCCACGCGACTATCTGAGAATCCAGCATTAGATATTCTGCTTCTTGAGGCTGGTTCAAAAGACACCAACCCGTTTATTCATATTCCCTTTGGCCTATCATTGTTAAGCCGCTTTGAAGGTATTGGGTGGGGTTATCATACCGCACCACAAAAAGAGATGTATGACCGTGAGCTGTTCTGGCCCCGTGGAAAAACCCTTGGCGGTAGCAGTTCCGTTAACGCTATGTGCTATATACGGGGTCAAAAAGAAGACTATGACCGGTGGGCACATGAAGAAGGGGCGACGGGATGGTCATTTGATGAAGTCTTGCCTTACTTTAAGCGTGCTGAAAATTTCGAAGAAGGCGCTGATGAATATCATGGTACAGGTGGCCCGTTAAATGTCAGCAAATTACGCCATACCAGTGTGCTGTCAGATGCCTTTGTGAATTCAGCGTCGTTTGCAGGGTATCGGCAACTTGATGATTTTAATAGAGATGACCGGGAAGGGCTGGGCTATTACCACGTAACTCAGGTTAACGGTCAGCGTTGTTCAACTGCAAAAGGGTATTTGACCCAAGCTAAACATCGCAACAACTTAACGGTACTTACCAAGGTAGCCGCTGAAAAAGTTCTGCTGAAAGAAGGTAGGGCAATTGGTGTTCAGGTAAGAGAAAAAGGCGCTGTTAACCGCTATTTTGCCAAAAGCGAAGTGATATTGTGCGGAGGCGCTATCAATTCACCGCAACTTTTAATGCTATCTGGCATTGGTCCACGTGCCGAATTAGAAGAAAAGGGGATCTTTGTACAACAAGATTTGCCGGGCGTAGGCCAAAACTTACAAGACCATCTAGACGCGATTGTCCAATACACCTGTAAAGCCCGCGAAGGGTACGCAGTTGCAGCGGGTGCACTACCGTCTTATGTTAAGGCTACGGCTGATTATGCCTTTAAGCGCAAAGGTATATTCTCTTCAAACATTGCCGAGTCTGGCGGGTTTGTGAGTTCTAGTCTTGCAACACAGGGACCAGATATTCAGTTCCATTTCTTGCCCGCTATTTTAAATGATCACGGGCGACAACTGGCCTTTGGGTATGGATACGGGTTACACGTGTGCTGCTTGTATCCCAAAAGTCGCGGTACAATTTCGCTGCAGAGTAACCATCCTGCAGATCAAGCTTTGATTGACCCTAATTATCTTTCTGCTGAGGAAGATCAGCAGGTAATGATTGAAGGTGTGAGAATTGCCCGAAAGTTACTTTCAGCACCAGATTTTGAGAAATTTGGTGGCAGTGAACTGTATCCCGGTGAAGACGCGCAAACCGATGAAGAGATTCTCGACTTTTTGCGAGAGCGGGCAGAGACGATTTATCACCCCATAGGCACATGCAAAATGGGCAGCAGCGATGATCCAATGGCGGTTGTGGATAATCAATTAAATGTGCGAGGCGTAAAAGGGCTTCGTGTAGTGGATGCCTCTGTAATGCCAAGCTTGATTGGTGGCAATACCAATGCGCCTACCATCATGATTGCAGAGCGCGCCGCTGAATTTATTAAAGCGGCCCACGAAGGGCAACCAATACCTATCGCAAGCTAAGATGTGAAAAATTCACTGCAAAAAGCGCTAGGGTGTTTGCATAAACAGATCGGCGGCACAGTCACACATTTCTTCAATGTGACTGTTGTCGGCGTAAATCCCATCTATAAGAAGTCGCGCAATACCGTGTAGCGTGCCCCAGGTGACCTGGGCTAATCGCAAGGCATCTTTGTTATCTGGCAACAGGCCTTTTTCTTGCCAGTAGCGTGTCATGGTCACCTGGAATTGAAAGCACGGAAAGGCCACCTCTTTTAAATCATCTGTCGCAGCGTTGTTGCGCCAGATGGTGCGACCAAACATCAATTCGTACATTTCAGGGTTATCTGCCGCATACCCGACATATTCGTGTACAAACTCTCTAAAACGCGACTGTGGTGTTTTGTCTTCTTGTTCAAAAATACGTTTTGCAGCGTTATGCCAATCACTAAAGCCTTTGGCGGCTATTGCGCTTAGCAAAGCACTTTTGTCTTTAAAGTGATGATACGGCGCTGTGCGTGAAACGCCTGCATCTTCAGCAAGCTTTCTCAATGACAGACTGTCTACGCCTTGGTGTGCAAGGCGCTTTGTTGCAACCTCTAGTAGGGTGCTGCGCAAATCACCATGGTGATAAGTTTGTACTGCTGATGCCATAAGTAAACACGAATTCCGAAAACATTGACTACACTTTTGAGTCCATAGGCAGTGTTGCGACTACCCTAGGTGCACGGACAATGCCTCTTAAAAAGCACAAGGTCAATACACCGCGGCCCAATACCTTACTTTTTATCTTGACACTGTCAACATAGCCTTTTATCTTGACGCTGTCTAGTTTGCAAAATTGTTAATAGGAATTCGCCATGGAGACAGCGCAAACCATGAATTACTCTACGTTAGAGATTAAAACCGAAGGTCATATTGCTCATATTGTGTTAAACCGCCCAGAAGCGATGAACAGTATGAATCCTGCTTTTTGGACCGAATTACCGGCTGCGGTGCGTGCTATTGACGATGCCGCCGAGGCAAGAGTTATTGTGATTTCCTCTACAGGAAAGCATTTCTCAGCGGGTATGGATTTATCTGTCTTTTTGAATATGAAAGAGGATTTTAAAGGCGACCCCTCACGTCGCGCGGAACGCATGCGCCGTATGGTCATGCTGCTTCAAGATAGTTTTACTGCCATAGAGCAAGCTCGTATGCCCGTTATCGGTGCTGTGCAAGGTGGTGCAATTGGCGGTGCAGTAGATTTACTGAGCGCTTGTGATATGCGCTACTGCACTACTGATGCGTTCTTTACAATCAAAGAGACTCAGCTTGGTATGACCGCGGATGTAGGGACATTACAACGCCTTCCAAAACTTATTCCCATTGGCATCGTAAAAGAATTAGCGTACACCGGGCGCAACTTTGGTGCGCAGGAGGCGCAGCAACTGGGTTTTGTTAATCGCGTCTTTGATGATCAAGCCACCATGCTTGAAGAGGTCATGACCATTGCTAAGCAAGTAGCGGCAAATTCACCACTCGCCGTATCGGGTACCAAAACCATGATTAATTACGCGGTAGAGCACACCGTGGCAGAAAGTCTCAATTACATGGCGACTTGGCAAGCGGGTATGTTCCAAATGGAAGACGTATTTAAGGCCATGGAAGCACAAAAGACAAAAGTACTACCCGACTACCCGCCGTTACATGGCGCGGTAAAGAAAATGAATTCATAACAATAAAAATTAACGTCGTCGCGTTAAAGCGACAATACATTATTAAAAATACAACGTTATAAAATTATCAGGTATTTCTTATGAACCAGACCGTTACTGATCATTCTGTTTATCCTCATTTATTTCGTCCACTCGATCTTGGTTTTACGACGCTTAAAAATCGCGTGCTTATGGGCTCTATGCACACAGGCTTAGAAGAATTGCCAGACGGCCATAAGCGTATGGCCGCATTTTATGGTGAACGTGCCAGAGGTGGTGTAGGCCTTATCGTTACTGGCGGTATCGGCCCAAATGAAGAAGGCGCTACGCATCCTTCTACATTTCGCTTAGACACCGACGAAGCAGTAAAAAATCATAAAGAGGTGACCGATGCCGTGCATATTGCTGGCGGCAAAATTTGCATGCAAATACTGCATACCGGTCGTTATGCGTACAGCCCAAAACTGGTTGCACCATCAGCAGTGCAAGCGCCAATTAACCCTTTTAAGCCTAAAGCACTTGAAGCAGACGAGATTGAAAAGCAAATAAAAGATTTCATTACTGCGGCGACTCAAGCGCAGCGCGCCGGCTACGACGGCGTTGAGATCATGGGCTCAGAAGGGTACTTCCTGAACCAGTTTATTGCTAAGCGCACCAACCATCGTGATGATGAATGGGGTGGTGAATATGAAAACCGTATTCGACTGCCTATCGAAGTGGTTCGCCGTGTACGCGAAGCGGTAGGTAAAAACTTTATCATTATTTATCGTCTATCTATGCTTGACTTGGTAGAAGGTGGCTCGACGTATGAAGAGGTGGTTCAGTTAGGTAGAGAGATTGAGCAAGCGGGTGCAACTATTATCAACACGGGTATTGGTTGGCATGAAGCGCGAATTCCTACTATTGCGACCAAAGTACCTCGCGCGGCCTTTACATGGGTAACCGCGAAATTTAGAGAAGCACTGTCTATCCCCGTAATTACGTCTAATCGCATTAACACGCCAGAGGTGGCTGAAGAAGTACTTGCCCGCGGCGATGCAGATATGGTTTCAATGGCGCGCCCTTTCTTGGCAGACCCAGAGTTTGTGCGCAAAGCGCAACAAAATAAAGCAGACGAAATTAACACGTGCATCGGCTGTAACCAAGCCTGCTTAGATCACGTATTCAACGGCAAAATGACAAGCTGTTTGGTTAATCCGCGCGCCTGTCACGAGTTAGAAATTAACATTAAGCCTGCCGAAACGAAAAAGCGTGTTGCGGTTGTTGGTGCTGGACCTGCTGGACTAGCGGCAGCGGTAACTTCGGCCCAGCGAGGCCATGACGTTGTCGTTTACGATGCAGCCAGTGAAATTGGTGGCCAATTTAATGTGGCTAAACAAATTCCAGGTAAAGAAGAGTTTTATGAGACGTTGCGTTATTTTGCCCGTCAAATAGAGCTTCACAAAAATATTACGCTTAAACTCAATACCTATGTCGATGCCGCTGCGCTTAATGATGAAGGGTTTGACGAGGTTATGGTTGCAACAGGCATTAAACCGCGCACGCCTGCTATCGAGGGTATCGAGCATGAAAAGGTACTGACTTACCTTGATGTATTAAAAGATAAAAAGCCGGTAGGCAACAAGGTGGCTATTATTGGCGCTGGTGGCATAGGGTTTGATACAGCTGAGTATTTATCTCACGGAAAAGAAACGCCAAGCCAAGATATTCCTGCGTTTATGAAAGAGTGGGGTATTGATATGACATTCTCTGCTCGCGCGGGAATTGAAGGTGTTAAACCGCAGCCAGAACCATCGCCACGAGAGATTTTCTTGTTACAGCGTAAATCATCAAAAGTGGGCGCAGGGCTTGGTAAAACAACCGGATGGGCGCACCGCGCAGGGTTACTGGCAAAAGGCGTTACTATGATCCCAGGGGTGTCGTACGACAAGATTGATGATGAAGGCTTACATATTACGGTAGAGGGTAATAGCCAAGTGTTGCCGGTGGACAACATCATCATTTGTGCGGGCCAAGAGCCCATGCGAGATATTGTTGAAGGACTTAACATGCCATACCACTTGATAGGTGGGGCTGACGAAGCATTAGAGCTTGATGCTAAGCGCGCTATTGATCAGGGCACGCGCGTATGTGCTGAAGTTTAGCGTGTAAAGTAATCTAAAAAGTACAAAGGTAAAAAGCACTTATCTATGAAGTGCTTTTTTATCGTTTCGACAGCCAAAGCTCGCTAGATTGTGGCTTAATGGAGAAGTCGAATTCACCCAATACATTCATTCCCAGTAAACCATCGGTGTCAGGCAATGCCGCCTCTGGTAAAACAATGGCTGATACGTTTTCAAATTCATAACCTGCAAAGTAAAAACGCGGTATTTGCACTAAGGGGGCTTCAATGGTGCCTGATGCCGTACCAACGTTAAAGTTACCTAAAAAGGTAAGCCTGCGCGTACGGCCAAGTCGCGCGTACAACCTTGATGAAATTGCGGTTGTCGTGGCGCCTGTATCTAAAATCATCACCGCTTTCTGATTCAGTGCTTTTGCCTGAATACGGTATTGGTCACCTACGCGAGTGAGAGCAATGCGTTTTTCACTGCCTTGCATGGATGGCGATTCAAAAGGTGACGCTTGTTCAGGTTCTTGATTGCTTGTGGCATAGGCCAAATTTCGAATGGCCTCTGCTTGAGCGTCAAAGCTAGGTAACGCGGCAAGCGCGTCTTCCATTAGCGTAAGTTTTTGCTGATGAGCGTAAGCCTCGGCCAGATTAAGCGCAAAAAGACGGACATCAGGTAAACGTTGGAACAAAGGCTCATTGAGCATGGCCACAAGCTCCCACTGGGCTTCTTTACTTAACTGCGCTTGGGCTTGTTGGTACAGCTGTGTCACTTTTGCTCTTATGTCTTCTTGAGCTTCAAGTGAGAGGGGAAGTTCCAGTAAGTCGTAGTAGTGAACCAGTGCTATCGGTAGCGGTTTGGTGAGCTTTATAAGCTCAGCTTCTATTAACAATAGCGATTCGTCAAAAGGGGAGGCTTTTAGCTGTTCTGTTAGGTATTGAGACAACTGTTCGTAGTCGCCGTCATTAAGCAGCGTTTGCATCCATTGCTTTTCATTTACTTGTCTTGTCGTTGTGGCTACGTCTGCTTGCCAACTCGTTTCACCACTATTGTTGTTTACTTCTCGAGGTATCAGCTCAGCGGTGCTATTTTCTGTATGCTCTGAGGTGGGTAAACACGAATTACTGTCGCTTTGATTTAATGCAAACCATAAATAAACATTAAGCCCTAGTGATAGCACCAAAAGACCGACAAGTAGCACTGCCAGCGTGGCCCTCATTGAGGCTGCTCCACATGGATACAAGCCTTGCCATAGGCCTCGGTAAATTGTGCAGGCATACGCTTGGGGGCGCCAGTATCTAAACTTACACATACAAATGTCGTAACCGCGTCAAACACGGTTTTCATACGCTTAGGGCAAATAAATTGAAACTGCCGTTTAAGGGTTAGTTTTGAATCACAGTGCACAATCCACGTTGCACAATATAAACTATCGCCTAAATAGGTGGGCAAGTGATAATTCAGTTCGTGGCGCTTGATCACCATGCCGCGATTAAGTGATTGGTAGTCTGAAAAGTGAAGGCCGAGCGCGTTTGAATGAGCCCACGCGAGTTTTTCAAGTTGCGTTAAATAGGCCACATTATTCACGTGCTGATAGTGATCAATATGGGTCTTATCTATATGCCACTGCTCAATAAATGGCGCATCATGCATCCAAGGTAGCGCTAGGTCGGTCAAATTCATTCCTTAAGGTTGTAAAACGTCAGGCAGAGGATTGTCATCCGGCAGCGTTAGCGTGTCATCAAACAAGCGGTGCATTAGCGCGCTTTCACGTTCAAGCACAGGTCGAATAAAACTCTGCACATCGCCAATGGCTTTAAACGCATTAAACCCTCTTTCGAGAAACTCGTGAAGCGCTAGCAGGCCTGCCAGTTTTGCAGGTCGGCGAGACAGCGAAATAAGCATACCAATTCCTCGAATCTTGATGACATCGGCGAGTTGATCACCAAGATGTGAGATAATTTCAATTTGATGTTGTCGGTCATCGCGTCTGCCCACATGGCGATACGCTTCGGCATAGCTGTGTTTATCTATTGGTTGACCTGCAAAATGCGCGTTGAGATATTGCGCCATAGCCATATCAAGGTCGAACGATAGGGCATTTAACGACAGCGCATCGTCCATGGCGTTCATTGCTTTGTCGGGCAATACTTTGGCTAATTTGGGTATTACACGCACTAAATCAGCATCTCGTTGGCTGAAATCTTTTGGTCCATATAACTCTTCTACAAAAAACGCCATGGCTTTTTGATATCGCTGCTGTTGGGCTAAATCATCATGGCTTACCAACAGTCGCTGGCACTGCCAATGCTGTAATTCATGAATCTTGTGCATCACATCTAACTTAGTGGCAAGGTCGCGAAGTGCATTCACCCTGTGGATGTGTTTTATGATTTCTTGTGCCAAAAATAAGCTCCGACGTAAAAAAGAGTAAACCTAGATTGACCCAACCAGCTTTTGCTTTCAAGGGACAAGTTTAATCCCTTTGGCTTTTACTGGTATACTTCGCGCCCAATCTTAAGCAGTTCATGGATAAGGTTAACACCACGTAATATGGAACCAATAGGTAGTTCGTCATTGCAAAGCAGCATTAGTAATAGCATTGGTATTGATAACGAGCCAATGGAAGTAGACCGTGACGTCCCCGCGCTTATTTCGCTATTCAATGATACGTTTTCAGACTTTAATACGCGCCTAGTATTAGGAAGCGACGAACCTATTTATCTGCCTGCTAACGAGACATGTGCCTATAACCAAATTGTGTTCGCTCATGGGTTTTTCTCAAGTGCGCTTCATGAAATTTCGCATTGGTGTATTGCTGGAGAAGCGCGTCGTAAGCTAGAAGACTATGGATATTGGTACTGTCCAGATGGACGCGACGAACAGCAGCAGGCCGATTTTGAGAAAGTGGAAATAAAGCCACAGGCTATCGAGTGGGCCATGACAGAGGCGGCTGGGCGTACCTTCCAAGTCAGCACTGATAACTTAAACGGCGCAGAGCCTGACAGAGAAGGGTTCACACGCAACGTAGCTGCGCAGTTGCAACGTTATAAAGCCGAAGGGTTTCCACCCCGAGCGGCGCGCTTTATCCGCGCATTAGAACAAATATTTTTATCTAAAGCGCCTTACCACGCTGAAAACTCGGCACCTAATCAACATACAAGCACGCCAGTAGGAGGAAATGCAGCATGACTCAACCCTTGTTTCGACTAGGTATTATTGTCAATCCTTTTGCGGGCATTGGCGGTGCACTAGCACTTAAAGGCAGTGACGGGGCCGAAATAAGAGAAAAAGCCTTAGCGATGGGCGCTGAAAAAAAAGCCAACGAAAAAATGGCGCGCGCATTAAGCATACTTGATGCCTTGTCTGGGCAGTTTACCGTTGTCACTGCTGCCGGCGATATGGGCGAGAGTGTTTGTGAGTCGCTGGGTATTCCATTTGAGGTTATCTACGCGCCAGAGCAGGAGCAAACTGAAGGGGAAGATTCAGAACGCGCGGCCAAGGCGATGGTAGAGGCTCGTGTAGATTTACTGTTATTTGCGGGCGGCGACGGCACTGCGCGTAATATTTGCCGTATGGTAGGCAACGACGTACCCGTGTTGGGCGTACCAGCCGGCTGTAAAATTCACTCGGGCGTTTATTGTGTTTCTCCCTCTGCCGCTGGGCAGGTCGTTAGTCAAATGATTGCCGGCGAGCTTGTCAGTGAGATGGATGCTGAGGTGAGAGACATTGATGAAGACGCGTTCAGAAAAGGCAAAGTCATCGCAAAACACTATGGTGAAATGCGCGTCCCTGCCGAACTCAGTTACGTACAAGCCGTTAAAATGGGCGGCAAAGAAGATGAAGCCTTGGTACTTGACGATATTGCAGCGTACATTAGCGAAATAATGGATGACGAGCCTGATACCTACTTTGTAATGGGGTCTGGGTCGACGGTTGGCGCTGTGATGGAATACCTTGGGTTTGATAACACATTGCTGGGTGTTGATATTGTTAAAGGCGGCGAACTTGTGGCCAGTGACGTTACGGCGCAGGCACTTATTGATATTACTAAAGGCCATCCAACAAAAGTGGTGTTGACCGTCATTGGGGGGCAAGGGCACGTGCTCGGTCGCGGTAACCAGCAGTTAAGCCCCGCATTTATTCGCCAAATTGGCAAACCAAACATGCTTGTGGTTGCCACCAAACAAAAAATTCAGGCGCTTCAAGGAAAGCCTTTGCGTCTAGATTCCGGTGACGGCCAGCTAGATGAAAGCCTTGCTGGTGCCTTTACCATTATTACGGGTTACAAAGATAAAGTACTTTATAACGCGGTTTAGCCACAATTACCTCATTGAATTGTTTAAAAAAGAAGAGTTAGGAGAAAACCTTGTTACCACCTGCTGCTGCGCCACAAGACGTGGTTGATGCTATTGCAAAAATTGAAGCACTACTTGACGATGTCGTTAACCACGGCAACGATGACGAGCTCTTTATCGCCAGCTATTTGCAAGGCCACTTTGCTGTTGAGGCGCGTCAATTAGAAATGGTTGAAGGAGCAAGTTTGTCGATGCTAAACGACAAGATGACTGACAGTCTTCAGCGGGCTTTTGACAACAACGAGCTTGACGCGCAAGACGCAGAGTTAGTTAAAGCGCTGTGGAATAGGCTTTTTGAAGGGGCTAGCAAGCTCTGTACTAACTAAGCCCTCTAATTATAAATGGCAACCTGCATACGCTTTGTCAGTGTGTTGCCGTTGGTACCTCTAGCATGAAAAATGCGTTACCATGCAACAAGTTATTAACATGTTGCGAGTGAGTTATGCTAAATCGTGCGTCTAAGCCATTTGTTAAGTTAGTCGAGCGCTATCTACCAGACCCTTTCATTTTTGTTCTCATATTAACACTGGTTACACTCGCCGCTGCGGTCATTGTTGAGCAGCAATCGCCCGTTACGGTTATAGAGCAATGGGGCAGTGGTATCTGGGGCCTACTTACCTTTTCGATGCAGATGCTGCTTGTGTTGGTCACAGGCTTTATGCTCGCCAATACGCCGTTGATGAAAGCGCTTCTGTCGCGACTTGCCATGCTGGGCAATACGCCAGGCAAGGCAATAGTGCTTGTCACTATAGTGTCGCTAACCGCGAGTTGGATAAACTGGGGCTTTGGGCTTGTCGTGGGGGCATTATTCGCAAAAGCATTAGCGCGTAATACTCGAGTTGACTACCGTTTGCTTGTGGCAAGCGCCTATTCTGGGTTTGTGGTTTGGCATGGTGGCCTGGCAGGTTCTGTTCCTCTTACTATTGCAACCGAGGGGCATTTTGCCCAAGTTCAAATAGGCGTTATCTCTACCAGCGAGACGATTTTTAGTGCATTTAATCTGTCTTTGCTGACGATTCTGTTTGTGGTTATTCCGCTGGTAAATAGGCTAATGCTGCCCACTGAGCATGACAGTGTATTTGTTGATACAGACAAGTTGAGCGAAACACATGCTCCCGTTACAACCAACCAAAGGCCCGCAGACAAACTAGAAACCAGTAGGGCGCTCTCTTTGTTAGTGGGAGCGATGGGGCTCTTCTATTTGGTCAGTTATTTTATTAAAGAGGGCGGGCTAAACTTAAACATTGTCAATATGCTTTTCTTGTTTTTGGCTATTGTGTTACACGGTACGCCAAGAAGTTTACTGCACAGCTTACAGCAGGCAGTACAAGGCGGTAGTGGCATTATCATTCAGTTTCCGTTTTACGCTGGCATTATGGCGGTTATGGTGCAATCTGGTTTGGCACAATCAATGTCTCAATGGTTGATTAGCATGGCAAGTGCTGACTCTTTGCCAGTGTGGAGTTTTATCAGTGCAGGCATTGTTAATATCTTCGTGCCTTCTGGAGGCGGGCAGTGGGCAGTTCAGGCCCCCGTTGTTTTGCCTGCGGCCATGGAGCTTGGCGCTGATGTTTCTCGCGTTGCTATGGCGGTCGCCTGGGGAGACGCATGGACAAACTTGATTCAACCCTTCTGGGCATTGCCTGTTTTGGCTATCGCTGGACTTAAAGCCAAAGACATCATGGGGTTTTGTCTATTACAGCTAGTGATTACAGGCGTGATTATTGGATTGGTGCTTAGATTTGTTTAAAGCTGTTAAACAAAAACGGCTTACGCTGCTGTTAAGACAGCGTAAGCCAGTGGATAGCATTACATAAACGGTTTTAGTGCCTCAACCTCTTTTAATTGCGGCATCACGCTTTCAGTGTCACCAACAATGGTCAAGTGCATTTTATTCACATCCAAGTATTTTGCAGTGACCGCTTTTATCTCTTCTGGTGTGATAGCGTAAATGGTTTTCACATAGTCAGCTAAATAACTCTCGTCCAAACCATGTAGCTCTGTAAACGCAAGTTGAGAGATGATGGCAGTACGTGAAGAATTTCTTAGCACAAAAATACCTGCCATGTAGTTTTTAATCCCCTCAAGCTCTTCTGCAGTCGGAGCTTCGTTAGCGAGTAAATTGATCTCTTTTATGATCTCGTCAAGTGCAGCCCCCGTTGACTCTGCGGTAACATCGGCTGCTTCATACCAAACACCCGTACCAACGCGGTCTACCATCGAAGAACGAGGAGAGTAAGTGTAACCTTTATCTTCGCGGATATTTGATGTAATACGGCTTGAAAATGCGCCGCCAAGTAACGTATTCATCAGGCTCATTTTCATATAGTCGTCGTGCGCGGGTGAAAGTGTTGCTAGACCAAGTCTTAATGTTGACTGTGGCGCACCTTCGCGCGCGAGTATCTCAAAAGACGGCCCTGTTTGCGTTAACACCGTCTTGCGCTCAACGTTTTCACCTTTCTCCCATTGACTAAATGAAGCTTCTACCGCCTTAGCTACTTCATTTTTATTAAACACGCCTGACACATAAAGGTGGCTGCGATTAGGTACAATATTTGTCTTAACGAAATCGGCTGTATTTTGTGCTGTAAGTGCAGAAATGCTCTCGCTTGTAGGGTAAAGTCGACCGTATGGGTGATTACCAAAAACCGAGTTATAGAATGCTTCATTTGCAATTGAAGAGGGGTTTGAAAGTGATACGGTTAGACGTCGCTGAGTATCTGTTTTAATGCGCTCTAGGTCATTGGTTTCAAACTTGGCATTCATCACCATATCGGCAATTAATGCCACAGCATCGTCACCAAACTCAGATAGTACACTCATACCGATGAAGCTTGAATCCATACCCACTGAAGTATTTACTTCACCACCCATGCTCGCTACTGACTCTGCTAATTGTTTTGCTGTGTATGTATGGGTGCCTTGGCGCAGCATTTCATAGCTGATATCTGAAAGCCATATGCTTTCGCCATCGTCAATGTTGCCCGTGCCGGTGCGTAACTGCAGTGTCACTTTGGGCGTTTTACCATAAGGAATAAAGGTAACTTTCAAACCATTATCGAGTGTTATTGTATCGGTTTCTGGCACAACAAAATCTTTGGGCTGCCCACCTACAGGCGGTGTCTCTTTTGCTATAACTGAAAATGCGCTCAACGTGCACAATGCTGTCACCGCGGTGACGAGAATTTTTCTCTTAAATTTCATGGTTACTCTCCTTGTTCCGCGGCGTCAGTTGTCGTTTCAGGTTTGGCACTAGGGTCTTCACCTGGCGTGACGGTTAAAATGGTACGGTTCGTAGGGCGAAGATACTCTTTAACCGTTTTAGCAATGATTTCAGGCGTTACTTTCTTAAAGTTTGTTTCTAATTCATTGATTTTACTTGGGTCATTATCAAACAAGGCAAAACTTGCTAATAGGTCTGCGCGACCAAAACCATAAAATCCGTCTACTGCATCAAATAGGCTAGAGCGTATCTTTACAATCGCGCGCTCCATTTCTTCTTCACTCAGTGGTGTTTCTTGTAGTTTGTTAACAACCTTGTCGATGGCTGCAGTAATGGTATCGCGGCTAACGGTATCGTCATGGGTAAACGAACTCATCCAAAGCATGGGGCCGTTATAGTTGAACATGTTGCCAAGCAAATAGTTGATACCGCCATTTACACTCCCCGTGATTTGCTGATTTTTAACAAGTTCTTGATACAGCAAACTGTCTTCACCTTGCACTAAAATTTGGTCAATGATGCCCATTGCATAGTATTCTGGCGTGTTTCTCGGTGGCATTTTATAAGCAAAAGCATACGCAGGTTTTGGTGCAAGCTTGTCGAACTTATTAAACACCTTTTCTTTTTCTTGGCGAAGCTCGGTAAGGTCAGGTTGAGGGGCTAGTTCGGTCGACGGTATTGCAGCAAAGTATTTTTCGACCAATTGCTTAGCTTGCGCAACATCAATGTCGCCCACTACGGCTAATACCGCATTGTTAGGAGCGTAGTACATATCAAAAAACGCGTCTACGTCTTCAAGGTTCGCAGCGTCTAAATCGGCAAGGTCGCCGTAAAAATTGTGTGCATTGTACCAGTTGTTAAACGCGTATTGCGGCATATCAAGCCATGGGAAACCGCCGTAAGGTCGGTTAAGTACGTTAACTTTAACTTCGTTTTTAACCACACCTTGCTGATTTGTTAAATTTTCTTGCGTTATTGCGAGCCCTTTCATTCTGTCGGCTTCGGCCCAAAGAAATGTTTCTAATTTATGCGCTGGAATAATTTCAAAGTAGTTAGTGAAATCAAACCGTGTTGAGCCGTTTAAAACGCCGCCATTGTCATTGACCAACTTAATAAATTCCATTTTTCCTAAGTTTTCAGAGCCTTGAAACATCATGTGCTCAAAAAGGTGGGCAAAGCCTGTGCGGTCTTTAGGCTCATTTCTAAAGCCAATATTGTAATAAACAGCCACAGTGACCACAGGCGCAGTGTCATCTTTTGATAAAACGACCTTAAGTCCATTGTCTAACGTGAAGTATTCGACGGGTACGTTATAGCCAACGTCCATTTCAACGTTACTTGCAGCCTCAACTATTTTTGAGGTTTGATCGACCGAGGTTTCTGATTGTGAGCGCGTGTCTTGACCACAGCCACTCAACAATACCGACAGAACACCTGCCGCAATTAAGGAAAGTTTTTTCATCGTTCTCTCATTCTTTTATCTAGGTGATACCGTGCACATCAACATCCTTGCCGACCAAACACCAAACGGAGCGTGTAAAGATGGGATACGGTGTGAGTGGCGCGCTCTTTGACATTCAAAATAAGAAAAGAGGGCACCTTAACGTAGAATGCAGGGAGGTATTAAAAGGGTCAACAGAAATTCGCAACACTTTGTTAATTGCTCAGACTGTTGAGAGAACCGGGCCGTAGTCTTGCATATCCAATCTGTTGGGAATGCTTGGTAGGCTCTCATCCTCGTGATGTGTCACATATAGCACCGTACTTGTTTTTGCGTTAGCGACTATATCGATGAACTTAAGTATTTTTTGCCGATTAAATTCATCTAGTCCATTACACGGCTCATCGAGAATGAGTAGTGTTGGGTGTTTAACCATTGCTCTTGCGAGCAGCACTAACCGCTGGTCGCCGAAAGAGAGCGACTGAAATGGAGTATGCTTCTTATCTTCCATACCCAATACGGTTAGCCATTCTGCGGCGCAATTTTTCTCTTCTTGGCTTGCTTTTGTGTAAAGGCCAATACTGTCGTAAAAACCAGAAAGTATCACATGTTCTAGGTTTGCATTTACCTTGTATTGCATATGCAGCGCGTTGGACATTATGCCAATGTGCTTCTTAATATCCCAAATGCTTTCACCCGTTCCTCGTTTGATACCGAAAAGGGTCAGTTCGTTGGTGTAACAATGAGGATTATCGCCTGTTATCATTTGTAGCAAACACGTTTTACCAGAGCCGTTAGGGCCAACAATTTGCCAGTGGGTATGTTGTGTTACCGTAAAATCGAGATTTTCAAATATGGTTCTGCCGTCGTATCTTACATAGCCCTTTTTAAGGGAAATCAGTACCTGAGGTGACGCCTTGTCTTCCACTGTATTTGAGGTAGTGATTTGATGAGAAAGCAGCGCCTGCGGCAGCGACACCGCATCGTAGCTTAATGCAAACCATGTGCTGAGCTCGTCAATGATACTCTCATAACTGATGGCTTTTTCAGAACGCCACGTCACCGCGAGATTTTCCATAACGATGACATAGGCGATTATTCCCTGAGGAATATCGCTCAGTTTGTTGGCAGTTATTACAAGTGTGGCTTGTTGTTGAGAGGTGAGAAACTGACTAAACGCTTTTGCAGAATCAATATCTAGTCCTTCGAAAGGTTCATCGAGCACGATAAGTTTGGCATTGCTAAGCCATGCCATAACGATAATGACTTTGCGTGTCTCGCCAGTCGATAATGCAAGAAACTCGGCATCCAGCAAATGTTCAATGCGAAGTATTGTGACTAATGTGTTGAAAAAAGGGTGGTTGATATAGTCCGTATTAGTGCGAGTAAAAAGCTCTCTGACTCTAGTTGGTGTAGCTATAACATCAAGTATATCAGCGCTGTCTTTTCGTCTCTCTTCCTCGATCAACGCTTGTTGTGCGGCTATCGAGACTTGCGCTACTTCTGAGTCGAACTCCCGTTTTCCAGCTACGGTTTTACCATCGCCAGCAATAGCAGATAATAACAGTGATTTTCCGGCCCCATTTCTGCCCGCTACAATATAGTGAGTTGGCTTTTCGTGACCGCAGGGGGTCTGAATATCAATTGAGAAAGCGGGTGTTTTAAACCCTGAAGGCAACGAAAGAGCAAATTCAAAAAGCGATAGCATGCGATGATAAATGAAAGCTAATATGTCGCCTCATTGTGAGTGAAAATATGCCGCTGTCAATGGCGCAACGAAAAGTGTGTCACAGTCACTCCGTTTGGATGGGAAAAGGATTGCGCTTAGGCGGCAAACCTATTCCGCATTTTGTATAAAATAAGACAAGTTCTTTTGCGATGGGTAGCGCTTCTGTAGGTTAAGCTTAAGAAACTACTTTGTGGTGCAATTATTGCAGTGTTGAGCGTAATAACACAAGTATGGGTGATTTTTTGACCCACGTCGTCGGTTTGATGGCACTTCAACTAGCATAAAACTGTCAGCCGAATTTTTGTGTGACTTCACATTCAATAATGACGGACTGTATTTGGAATCGAAAAATGAATGGCGCTCAGTGTAAACCTAATTCGAAATCGTTGACTATCGCTGTTAGGTGGTTAGCAGGTATTGCCGCAGCAATAAGTGTGATGACAGGGTGTACTGCTTCACAAGAAACGCAAAGCCAACTTGCTCAAACTAATTCATCAACGATAAATGCCCTTGGCAACGTTGAATATTATACCTATTTGCTTGCCAATGAGCTTTTTGCTGATGCGGGCCCATCACGCCAGTCTCGTTATGCAGTAGTGGGCTTTGTTCCCGCTGATACAATGAAATTTGATGCTAATCATCAGCATCCACTGATGCTGCTTGGCCATCAACTAGAGCAAGGCATGATTACTGAGGCGACAAAACGGGGTTTTTCTACTCAAGAATTTAAGCTATCAGACGATATTATTGTTAGTGACGAAAGTGACAGAATACTGACGCGTGAAATTGAACGACTGTCTAACATTGAGCGTGTCGATTTTTATATTACTGGCACTATGGTGTATCAGGAATCTGGTGCAGTGGTAAATGCACGTATTATCAACGCGCGAAACAAAGATATTGTTGCCGCTGCCACCCGTTTTTTTCCAGCAGAATTGTTTTGGCAAGAAGAGCGCGTAACCACGCGTAACGGCAAGTTATACAGAACCGAGAGTATGAGGTAATTCATGACAACTAAATATAAATTGGCAGGGCTCATGCTATCGGCTTCACTACTAACGATAAGTGGTTGCTCGATGATGATGGAAGAAGAACAGGTAGCCGAGCAAGCACCTCAGCGTCCAGCAATGAATGTGATAGACGTTACCGCTCAAGATCGTGCCCCGAGCAGACCTCAAGTGACAGAAGATGAACAAGAAGTGAGGGGAATGGATGCGTATGGCGCAATTGGGCAACCACCTTTATATTCAAGCGTTCAAGGGGCATATAAAGGCAGGCCGCTAACCAAACATATTGGCGATTATGTGAAAAACATGACGCAAGACCTCATTGCTAACATGGAATATGTTAATGACAAAACGCCTATCGGCGTAACACATTTTGCGTTACTGGATACCAACTTACAAAAAACCGATTTGCTCGGCAGGCAAATGGCGGAATCGTTTGTTCACGAACTTCATAAGTTTCGTGTGCCTGTTATTGATTTCAAGGCGACAGAGTACATTCGTATTACCGAAGACGGTGACTTCGTGTTAAGTCGAGATTACTTGGAGTTAAGCAGCAGTCTTCCTATTGAGTATGTACTGACAGGTACAATGACAAAGCACCAAGGTGGCGTTTTGGTGAATGCGCGAATATTGGGTATGGAATCACGCGCGGTTGTTGCTAGTGCACAAATGCTTGTACCATTTTATGTTGTAGATGCACTCATACCGAGTGATGGCAGCGAACAAAATGGAATGCGCGACGGCGTAAAACTAAGCCGAGGTTAAGAGGTCTCTCATGCTAAAACAGTTTCCATTACGCGCGTGTTCACTATTGATGGCGGGCGTAGTTGTGATGACATTGAGCGGGTGCACAAGCACAGATTCTATTGGCTCTTTTTGGCTTGGTGAAGATGGTGAAATTACCCATGACGCAGAGCCTGTTCCAGTGCCAAGGCGTTCAGGTTTAGTGTACACACCAGATTCAAGAGACCGCGAGTATCAACAACACGTTGCGGTGGAGCCTGGCTATAAAGATCCACTACACCAAGGCTTTTTCCCTTCACAAACCCATAAAAGGCTGAACGATTACGCGTCTCAGCTGGCAATGAAGTTAATGGACAATGCAACGCGACTGACCCATCAGGATATGGTTGGGGTCGCCAGCTTTGTGCGTCTAAATCATTCGCTTAATGAAAGTACTGTGCTTGGCAATCAACTATCAGAGTACTTAATTGCTGAACTACAAGATTTTGGGTTAGCCATTGTCGACTTCAAGCTGGCCGGTGGAATTACCGTTACGCCAGTGGGTGATTTTGTACTTTCGCGCAGTGGAAAAGCGCTTGCAAAGCAAGTAGAAATGGACCATGTGGTTACAGGAACTATTATCGAAGATGACAGGGGCGTGCGAGTTAACGCACGCATTGTGTCACTTGAAAATAAACAGGTGGTGGCGAGTGCCGATGTGTATATACCCGCTTTTATCGTAATGGACCTGAACAAAATGGCGAGCGTACGCACACCTTAATTCGCCTAAATACCACGAATAGCCTCTCGGGTCATAAAGCGGCTGGTATTAACCGCATTTAGCAAGTCGTTGCTCATTGGAAGAGGTTGATTACACAAGCTACTGACTAATACTTCAGCCATCAAAGGTGCAGTGGTCAATCCGCGTGACCCCAAGCACGTTAATGCAGATACTGCACTAGCAGGCAGTGTGGGTACTGCTTCCAAAGGTTTACCGACACCGAGATCGCTGTAATATGCTTTCAATAGCGTAAAGTCATGAAGTACACCCACTACAGGCTGATGATCCGGTGAGCCCAATCGTGTAGCTGCCCTTGCCATGCCGTCATGTTTGAGTTGGCCGACAATGTCTGTGTCGGCTAGTGCTTGGGAGTGGGTAGCCAAATTTGTGTCGGTTTCTTCACCACGTATATCTGTTGCCATATCATTTTTAACATAGGTTGAGCCAAGGGCATGTCGTTCATTTAAGCTAGGTGTCATATAGCCTTTGTGACAAAGCACTGTTTGTAGTGATGCAATGGGGTCTTGCGTCGGTATGGCTTCAACCTGACCGCGAACGGGTCTAAGCGATAAGCTATCAAACTCGGATAAACCAACCGCGCCAGCACCTGGAGCTAATATTATGTGGCTAGCGCTTTGTGTGGTTTCACTCGTGTCATGAATAAAATGTGCTTTAACGCTTTCTGTAACGCTTTTGGGGTTGTCGACTACGCTGTGACCCACATAGCGATGTCCTGCTTTAATCGTGAGATTACCCGTCTTTTTAGCTTGGCTTACCATGGCATCAACGAGATGCGGGGGAGACAGCCAGCCACCTTCTTTTATTAATAAACCTGAGTATGGAAGCGCAATATTGGCTATTTCACTAACCGTGTTGCTGTCAATCTTTGCTACTAAGTCTTCGGGCCACACGTCTGAATCTGCGAGCTTATTTTGACGCTCGGCTACCTTATCGTTAAAGCTAAGCTGAATAACGCCACAAAATTCATGTGCTACCTGCGGGTATTCCTGGACTATGTGTTCATAACACTGCTTGGCATATAAAAAACTATGAGCTTGAATTCGGCTGGCAATGCTTGCTTCACTATGTAACTGAGGGTAGAAGCCGCCTTGTGGATTGCCGGAGGCGCCCGCGGCCAATTCTGCCTCTTCAAAATACAAGGTTGTCGCAATACCTCGATTGGCAAGCGATAAACATACACTTGCAGCGGCTAGCCCAGAGCCTACAACAATCACGGAACTTTCTGTTGTTAACGTTGGGTTGCCGTAGCGGTAATAGGGGCCTTGGGGCTGCCGAAGCTTATGGGGAACGTTTTCGCTCACTTCACTGAAAACACCGGTTAACATATCGCGCTTGCGTCCAAACCCGTTCCTTTTTGCGATGGTGAAGCCTACATTTGCTAAGCCTCTTTTTACGATACCCGCTGCAGTAAAAGTGCCAAACGTAGTGCCTGTTTTTGATAATCGAGCCATTTGACTGAACAAGGCGTCAGTCCACATATCAGGGTTCTTACTTGGCGCGAAGCCATCTAGAAACCATGCATCCACCAGTCCGTTTCGAGGAGAGTGCCACTGGGGTAGAAGCGTGTGAACATCGCCAATCCACAAATCCAGTGTGGTCGAAAATGTATCAAACTGAAGTCGGTGACAGCCTTCTAGACCCATGGGATACACATCAGCTAACGCAGTGGCTTCACTAAGTAGCGCGGGAAATGCCGCTAATGCTCGTTGCATATCTGACTGCGGAAGAGGGTATTTTTCGGTTGTTAAGAATACGAGGCGTTTTAGAGGGTGACTCGGATTTGCTTCTCGAAACTTTTGAAATTCGTGCATCGCAACTAAAAAATTTAAGCCTGTCCCAAACCCCGTTTCTGCAATAACAAACGTGTATTCAGTCCAGTTTTGCCAACGCGTTTTAAGGTCGTTACCATCAACGAAAACGTGTTGAGTTTCATCTATACCACTGTCATTGGAAAAATAAACATCGTCAAAATGATCGGCCACAGGTGTACCGCTGTCATTAAAATGTACCTGCGCGTGCTTAGATTTCAATTTTTCTGGTTCTCCGCTTAGCTCAACTTTTCATTACCAATGCGCTATAACGCGCTGTGACACCGTTTGACCACTCATCATACCACCAATGGTAACCCATCGGCCGTCAATTTGGATGAGTCCTCGGTGATCCATCGTCGGTGTTGGGGAAGTCGTGATGGACCATTTGCCGGTAGCGATATTATATACCCAAATATCAGCACTGGGCTCGGATGGTTTGCCGTTATACCCGATGCCGTTATAGTTGTAAGGATTGTTAGAGCCGCCAACGAAAAGTATACGGTTCGACTCCGTATCACCTGCACTTGCCATGCGATACCGCGCTGTTCCTGTTGGGTGCTGAACAATTCTCCAGTCTATTTTTAAATGGTTGGCAGTATCGATAACGCCCTTATAACAGGCTGTTTCCGCGTGAAAAGAACGACGCTTATCTTCGTTTGGGAGCACGGCTACGCCGTCGCAAACAAGCATAGTATTTTGAACTAGGCCGCCAGCGTGACCAAACACAGGTTTACCTAAAAATGGACTAGCTTGGTGCCAAATATTGGTTTGCGTATCGAATACTTGCACTACGTTTACGTTGCCGTCATTGTGCCAACCAGAAATCAAATACACATAGCGAGATTGGTACACAAGGGCAACGGCGTCATCCACAGGAATTGGCATAGGGGATAGCAGAGTATATTTCTTCTCGACAGGACTATATTTGTACACATCCGGTGTGCTTATTTCAGTGTGATCTTCCGCTACTGTGTAGCCACCAAAAATGTAAACCGCATCATTAACACCAACGGCAACGGACGCTAATCGCCCTTTAAGCGGCAAGCTGGACGGTACGTCAGGCAGTGCTTGCCATTGACTAATATCGCCATTAATTATCTTTAGCTGCCAGGCGTTGTTATGAACATCATTATGCGTTTTGCCATTACTCAAGCCCATAAAGCTAAACAAATACACGGTGTCATCAATATTTAACGTTGCCACCGCATTGTTAGATGTGCCTTCGGGTAAAGAGGGGATTGTTATAGAAGAATGCGCGGCATTCGCTTTCTCTGTAACTACGCTTGTTTCATTAGCACTCGCGCTCAACGGCTCTGAATTTGCGCTCATGGCCTCTGACTGTGCGCTCATGGCCTCTGACTGTGCGCTCATGGCTGTGACCCAGGCAAGCAAAACGATAGCTATGATGCGAAGGGGGCGGGGAAAATGAGCGGACTGTTTTTGTGCGTTAAAAGTAGTTAGCATATTTTTCGCTGCTTTCTCTAATTAGGTATCACAATGTTTGGATAATAAAAAGGGCATTGTAGCGATCATTAAACATGTTTGCTTGGGAAAGTCGGCAGAAACGTGTTTTGCCCTATGGCGCATTTTCTCAAAAGGCATCTCCATGACATCACATGTGCCAAAAAAGCGCTGTGCTATTGCATCAAATAGTGGGTGGTCTAAGCACACTTTGGGGTCATTGATTTTGTTTGCTTACACGTGTACGCTGAGTTGAAATAATTATATAAATTGCCGCTGTGCAATAATTTAGTGGAAACGCATTTTGAGATATGCGCTAAGCAGACCACTTTATGATTCAAAATCGTTACCATAAGCCGCACTAACGCAAAGGGTAAACTATGAGAAGAGCAGTCATCACCGGTCTTGGCATTGTATCAAGCATCGGCGTAAATAAAGAAGACGTACTCGCTTCACTAAAAGCGGGCAAGTCTGGTATTACATTTTCAGAACAGTTCGCCGAAATGGGCCTAAGAAGCCAAGTTTGGGGCGATATTAATATTGATTTGAAAGACCACATCGATCGTAAAGCAATGCGCTTTATGGGGGATGCGGCAGGCTACGCTTATGTTGCAATGCAACAAGCTATCGCAGACTCAGGCTTAGAAGAAAAAGATATTTCTAACGAGCGGACTGGTATTATTGCAGGTTCTGGTGGTGCGTCCTCTGAAAACCAAGTGTTATCAGCTGACATTCTTCGCGAAAAAGGCGTTAAACGTGTTGGCCCATATATGGTACCTCGCTGCATGGCGTCAACCGTATCGGCTTGTTTAGCGACACCGTTTAAAATACGTGGCGTTAATTACTCTATTGCCTCAGCATGTGCTACAAGCGCACACTGTATCGGTAACGCTCTAGAGCTTATCCAGTTAGGTAAGCAAGACGTTGTTTTTGCGGGTGGCGGTGAAGAACTGCATTGGTCGCTATCTAGCCAGTTCGATGCGATGGGTGCGTTGAGCTCGAAGTATAACGACAACCCATCAGTTGCGTCTCGTACGTACGATGCAGCACGTGATGGATTTGTCAGCTCTGGTGGTGGCGGTATGGTTGTCGTTGAAGAGCTTGAGCACGCATTAGCTCGCGGTGCCAAAATCTATGGTGAAGTTGTTGGCTATGGCGCAACGTCTGATGGTTATGACATGGTGGCACCATCGGGTGAGGGCGCTATTCGTTGTATGCAAATGGCGATGCAAAACGTTAATGGCCCGATTGATTACCTCAACACACACGGCACATCAACGCCTGTGGGGGATGTCAAAGAGTTAGCTGCTATTCAAGAGGTGTTTGGTCAATCAGGCGTGCCAATTAGTGCGACTAAGTCTCTAACGGGCCACGCACTGGGAGCTGCGGGGGTAAACGAAGCAATTTATAGCCTGCTAATGATGGAAAACAGTTTTATCGCGCCATCGATTAACATCGATACATTAGATGAGGCGGCTCAAGGCCTAGATATTGTAACTGAAGCACGCGATGCTGAATTAAACACTATTATGTCTAATAGCTTCGGTTTTGGTGGTACTAACGCAACGTTAGTAATGCAAAAATACAAGGGCTAGCGATGACTGATTAGGTAGACAACGATGTTTGTCTATATAGTCATACATTGAAACTAAAAGCGCGCAATGCTTCTGCATTTCGCGCTTTTTTTGTGTAGTTGTACTAGAGCGTTATATAAATTGATACTGGCGAAACAGGAGGTCAGGGTCAGGAATGGTGAGTTTCCCATAATGACGCTTAAGAAGTCCCTCTTCCTGAAGCTCACCCAAAAGCTGGTTCACTGTCTGACGACTACTATTGATCATCTGCGCGAGAGATTCTTGGGAAAGCGTGAGTGTAATGGTGTCATGCCGCGGCAAGTGCTGCCCGTAGCTGGTAGTTAGCATGAGTAAGCGTTTCACTAACTGGTGCTTTAAACTCAATCCAGCACTGGAGTCGATAAATTGAAATGCACTGCGCACCCGTGTGCAGAGTAAACGTGTAAAATGTGGGTATAATTCAGGGTGTTTTTCCAACAAGGCCTTGAAGGGCTTCTTTTGAATTATTGCTACGGTACAATCGGTCTCGCAAAAGTTATCATGGGTGCGAGGAAGATCATCAAACATGGATATTTCACCAAACCACGTGCCTGGCCCCAATAGCGCAAACAGCATTTCTCTTCCATCTATGCCAACAGACACAACCCTAAGTCGTCCTTCACAAACACCGTAAAAGCCCACGCCTTGTTCGCCTTTTGCGTGCAATTGTTGGCCCGCTTTAAGGTGCTTTATTCGCATGTTGTCAAACATGGCTTGTTGCAATTTTTCTGGTATGTCACTAAACCAGATGGAACTAGCAAGGATTTCTTTATAGTTGCTCATTTAACAAATTTATTACATTGTCGGATATCCGACAGTGTATAGTAGTTGTAACGCGTATTGTAGCCTCATAATTGATGTTAAATGATAAAAGTGGAGTGGGTTATGACACAGTCTGTAAAGTCGCAAGTTAGTGAACAGGAATGGCAAACACGAGTCGATCTTGCCGCATGTTATCGCGCCGTAGCCATGTATGGCTGGGATGATCTCATTTTTACACATATTTCAGCCCGTATTCCTGGGCCTGAACATCACTTTCTGATTAACCCCTACGGCATGATGTTCGACGAAGTAACTGCCTCAAGCTTGGTAAAAGTAGACCTAAATGGCAACAAGGTGATGGACAGTGAGTTTGACATTAATCCTGCGGGTTTTACAATTCACAGTGCCGTGCACGAGGCAAGGGATGACGCCAAGTGTGTGCTGCACTTGCACACGGCAGAAGGCGTTGCAGTCTCCATCTTAGAAGATGGTTTGCAACCCTATTCTCAACAGTCATTGTTCCCTCTTGCATCGCTTTCGTACCATGCCTATGAAGGCGTAGCGCTGAATCCTGAAGAAAAAGCGCGCTTGGTAAGAGATTTAGGTGATACTCAGTTTATGATTTTGCGAAATCATGGCTTACTAACCTGTGCTGATAATATTGCTGATGCATTTTTATTTATGTTTATTCTACAGCGCGCATGTGAAATCCAACTGAAAGCACAAGCGACTGGTCAGCCACTCATTCCAATTCATTCTGCAATACTGCAAGGCATTCAAGCACAAGCTTCCGAGGTAACAAAACAGGCCGGTGGTGCGTTGGCGTGGCCGGGTATCAAGCGTCGTCTTGAACGCCGCTTTCCTGGCTTTGATCAATAACACTGTCTAATTTTAAACAATCTGATTGGCGCTAGGTTACTCATCGCGTAAGTTGCGGTACACTTAGCGCCATGAAAATACTCCTCGAAGATACTATTCCATTTGGTAGTGATTACCTCAACGACCTTGCTGAGGTAACCACTTATGCGTGGCAATCATTGCAGCCAGAGATGCTACGCGATATTGATATCTTAGCGTTGCGCTCAACAACAAAAGTCACACCTCAGCTACTTCAGTATGCAAATAAACTCAAGTTTGTGACCACTGCTACAGCGGGCACTAATCATTTGGATAAAGCATTTCTTGATAAAGCAGGCATTACGCATAGCTCAGCCGCGGGGTGCAACGCAGTAGCGGTAGCCGAATACGTATTGAGCGTATTATTACATGCTCACAAAAGCAAAAAGATATCACTGGCCAATGTGACGGTTGGCATAGTGGGCGCAGGTAATGTGGGGAGTGCGCTTTCGGCCATCCTAAAAACACTTAATATCAGCTATAAACTGTGCGACCCGCCGCTTGCCAAGTCAGGCGACTCACGCGATTTTGTATCAATGGATGAAATTGCTCAGTGCGACGTTATTTCGCTGCACGTGCCGTTTATAAAGAGCGGGCCTTACGCCACAGAAGCGCTTATAGATAATGCTTTTCTTGAGCAGTTAAATGCAAATCAACTACTCATAAACGCATGCCGCGGTGAAGTAATCGACGAAAATGCTTTAGTCACAAAGCTAAACGGCAACAATGCGCCAACTGTTGTGCTCGATGTATTTGACAATGAACCGAACATTAACACCGCGCTTTTTGAACACGCGTGGTTTGTGACGCCTCATATTGCAGGTCATTCTGTTGAAGGTAAAGTGCGTGGCACGCAAATGATCTACGAACAGATTTGCGAGGTACTGGGAAAGCCTGTAGAAAAGCGATTAGGCGATTTTCTCTCGCCAACACAACCCATTAAGATAACGCTTAAACAACCACAAGCACGTTCTCTTTCATATGATGATTTAGCCACAATTTATTTGAAGGTCTACGATGTGGCGATAGATGATGCCAAAACGCGAGAGACACTACTTCCCAAAAAAGGGGGAAGCGGCAAATTAAGTGAAGCTGATATCGGCGATAGGTTTGCGCAACTTCGTAAACAATATCGAATTCGAAGAGAGTGTAGTGCATACACGTTGCATACATCGCAAGATGTTAGCACTGAGATAGCACAAACCTTGAAGCAGTTAAGTTTTACTATCAAACACTCAGACAAAGTATTGGCGCAGTGAGGTAGGCTGGAAAAAGGCTTGCACAATAAATTCACTCGCTACTTGAATCTTTAAGAAGTAATACAACCATAGATGAGAAGTTTAAAAGCAATGTATTCTCATTTTTTTAATTAGGAGCACAAAACATTATGTCACAAGCGTTTGACGTCGCGGTACTTGGCGCCACTGGATTAGTGGGGCAAACCATGATTGAACTATTAGAAGAGCGCGATTTTCCAGTTAATAAGCTGTATCCGCTTGCCAGTAAACGTTCAGCAGGGAGCACCGTTTCGTTTAAAGGTGAAGACATTGAAGTGTTAGACGCCGATGAGTTTGACTGGTCACTCGTTCAGTTTGGTTTTTTCTCAGCTGGCGGCAGTATATCCGAAAAATTTGCGCCACTTGCCGCAGACGAAGGGTGTATTGTTATCGACAATACATCTCACTTTAGATATGAGCCAGACATTCCGTTGGTTGTACCCGAAGTTAATGCTCATGCGCTAGCCGACTTTCGCAATCGAAATATTATTGCAAACCCAAATTGTTCGACCATTCAAATGTTGGTTGCATTAAAGCCTATTCAAGACGCAGTAGGTATTGATCGTATCAATGTGTGCACGTATCAATCTGTATCAGGTGCAGGCAAAGAGGCGATGGAAGAACTCGCGAAACAAACCGCTGGCTTACTGAATGCACGTGAAGTTAAAGCAGAAGCATTCACGCGCCAAATTGCATTTAACGCTATCCCACAAATCGATGTTTTCCAAGACAACGATTACACTAAAGAAGAAATGAAAATGTTGTGGGAAACACAGAAAATAATGGGTGACCAAAGTATTTTAGTTAATGCAACAGCGGTAAGAGTACCTGTTTTTTACGGTCACGCAGAGGCTATACACCTAGAAACGCGTTCACCCATAGATGCGCAACAGGTCAAAGAGTTGCTTGCCAATGCGCCTGGAGTGACAGTGTACGAAGGCAATGAGCAATTCCCTACGCAAGTTGGTAACGCAAGTGGTAATGACATAGTTCATGTTGGCAGAATTCGAAATGACATTACGCATCCGTGTGGCCTTAACCTTTGGGTTGTTTCTGACAATATCCGAAAAGGGGCGGCAACAAACAGTATTCAAATAGCAGAAACGCTTATACGCGACTATTTGTAAGCAAAACAGCTGTTGGTATTGAATGCGGTAAGCACAGAAAAAGTAAACATATTTCTGTGCTTGCCGATAGAAATGATAGTTGGCGAAAAGCGTAAATCGATGACACAAACTAGATTGCCTACCACAACTGGTTTATAGTTTGTGTAACGCTATTGTTTTAATGCTTGTGGTATTTGAAAAAATAACCAGAGGTCAGTGGTTTATCTAGTTCAAAAACAACAAAAGAACATGTATTACGTACGTGTTGCACTGACCACAATTGTCACCGCAAAATGTTAGGAATGCGGGTGATTTAAGAACAAAAATAAAAGCCAATAAAGTTAACATAATAAAGATTGGCTCAAAATCCGCTTCGACGTCACAAGCGGTAAAGACGCTTGAGGGCATATAGGACTGCTATGAAATTGCATTTGACGGGCTTACTTTTACTTACACTTTGTTTGTCTGCCCCTATCGTTTCTGTCGATGCACAGGAGCGTTCCACGCTATTAAAGGGCCCCAAAGACGCCAGTAATCAATATTCTGGATTGGAATATGGTCCAATAGACTCTAGCGATACCTTATGGCGCATAGCGGAGCGTTACCGCCAAAATAATAACCTGTCAGTTTATCAGGTTATGACCGCTATCTATGAACTCAATCCAAATGCCTTTGAAAATGGCAACCTCAATTTGCTCGTCGATGGCGCGGTTCTCAAACTTCCCTCAGAGCGCTATATCGCGCGTATTGATAAACAAAAAGCGCAAATGCGCGCAGAGCAAGATGATAGAGCGTTTGCGGAGCTTCTCAACAAACCCGGTAGCAGTGTAAGAAATATCAAGCCAGCTTCACCGCTGGTGAATCAAAATGATCTTACACAGACCCAAAGCGATATCGAACAGAAAATTACACGTTTAGACGAAGAGCAGACGCGCCAGTTCGATGAACTTCGCATGCAATTTGCGGCGTCACTTGAAAACGTGCAAGCCATACTGGATGAAAATCGACGCCTATACGAGCGCGTTGAAGCCGTAAACGGTGAGCTTGAGACCTTGCGCGGTCAAGTTGAAGGCGATGTTAAGTCTCAATTGGACATGCAGGTAGCGCTTCAGCAAGAACTGCTCGATATGATCAGAGCCGAACAAGCGCAAAGAGAAGCTGAAAAGCAGGACTCTATTTTAAACGCATTAACCAGCCCAATGAGTCTAATTATAGGCACGGGCGTTCTCACGTTACTTTTAGTGGGCGGTCTAATTACTTGGCTATTAAAGCGAAATAGCAGCACTGAAGAAGCACCAGTAACTACACCGCCTATTACCTCGACTACTGACGACGTACCGGTTCCTGATGAAGATATTGGTGACCTCTCAAGCGCGCTAGCACCAGATTTGAGCGAGCAAACGGAGTTGTCAGATGATGATTTGTTTAACGATGATGATCTTCTAGATGACGTACTCACTTCTGATCTGGAAGATACCCTTGATGACGAATTAGACACATTTGCCGATCTTGAAGATGACATGCTGGTGCCAGACGAAGGCACAGATGATCTTTTCGAAGAGGGTGCTGATGAACTGGACCAAAATGAATTAGATAGCCTTTTCGACGATGACGACCTGTCTGATAAGGTATTGAACGAGGGTGAAACTGATGACCTCGAAGGTTTCGATTTATCTGGTGATGATGATGTTTTTGAAGAAACTGAAGATACCACAGATAGTGAAACGAGCGAACAAGCACTAGACGAAGTTTCAGATGATGATTTTGATATTGACGACTTACTCGACGATGTTCAAAGTCAGGGCGACGCTGAAAGTGAGAAAGAAGAGACACAGGGCACAAATGAAGATATTGGTGCACCCGACGATAATGTTGATGACGATGATATAGATGCTCTGTTGGCCGGTGCATCGCTTGATGATGCTGAAGAAGAAAGTGAAGATGTGTCGTCGGAAGATACTGAGGATACTTCTCCTAGCTTGCCTGCGGTAGAAGATGATGATGACACGCCAGAAATAAGTATTGACGATTTATTAGAAGAACACGGCGTAGATGCTGGGTTGACTGATGAGCTTGACAGCAATGATGATCTCATCAATGAAGAAATGCTGGAAAAACTCGACGACGAAATAAACCAGCAAAATAAAGAAATAAACAAGATTACAGACGATTTGCTTAATGAAATAGAGCAAATTGAAATGATGGGTGGTTTAGGCGACGAGTTCGCTGAAGACGACGAAATAGAAGATGAAATTACAACAACACCATCACCTTCGCCACAGTCTATTCAAAGCTTAGATGACATTACCGATGATTTGGATGACATCGATGTTGGCGAAGACATTGATGGCGTAGCTGATTTTTCTGACCCGTTATCTGATGATCTTATTGCTGAGTTGCAAGCTGAAGATGAAAGTGAATCCTTTGATAGTGATAGCGAAGTAGATGAAGAACCAGCTGCTGTTGAAGAAGCTAAGGACAGCGAACCGTCTAGCGAAATTGAATCAAGTGAAGATTTTGAAGATCCGTTTACCGACGAATTATTAGCTGAACTTGAAGCTGATTTAGAAGTAGAGCCAGAAGAGCCCGAATCAGTACAAGAAACCAACGAACTTCAAGATGAAGAAGACTTCAGTGATCCCCTTACTGATGAGCTTCTTGCTGAGCTGGAAGCTGAGGAAACTGACTCCGCAACCGACGCTGATTTATTAGCAGACGAGCTGCTATCGGAGCTTGAGGCGGAAATCGAAAACGAGTCAGAAATAGATCAAGTCGACGATATCAATGATGCTTCGCCTAGTGATGATGATGAACTAGCACAAGAAAATGTTGAGCAAGATGCTGATTTAGATGAAGAAAATCTTGACATCGAAAGTGCTCTAGATGACGCTCTTGCAGAAGCAGAAGCAGAAGCAGAAGCAGAAGCAGAAGCAGAAGCAGAAGCAGAAGCAGAAGCAGAAGCAGAAGCAGAAGCAGAAGCAGAAGCAGAAGCA
>NZ_JAJALG010000012.1:0-99916 GCF_020515205.1 Alteromonas sp. McT4-15 | reverse complement strand
TCTGATCACCAAACGTCATGAATGTTCCCTTTATTTTTTATCTTACTGAATTTTAGTCATTATTTGTGGGGATACCTCAGGGTTAGTCCTGCTTTTTTTGTGCCTGATACTTATCAAAAAGCCGCAACTAATCGTTCTATTGCAATCAGTAAAAAAGTGTTGCATATGGGCAACATCTTCATAATCAATCTACATCTCTCTTGCCTATATTGTTACCTAAGGTTATGGATTTATTGGGCTTTTTGCTGTTGGCATGTTCATTGTATTGTTAGTGGTTATAAAGCAATAGTAAAACAAGTAAAGCTGGATTAAGAATGGAATTTCTTCAGCGACGATAGAGAAGGTGTTGTTATGAAAAATATGAAAACGAAAAGTATTAAAGCGCTGTTTCAAGCAAATCGCATTCGTCAAAGTATGAAGCGCTCATTCACTACTTCTCTAGTTATTGCGGCACTTGCCACACTAACTGCGTGTGGTGGGTCAGGCGGCGCTGATAGCAACGACACCACACCTCCAGATACTCAGCCTACAACCACCACATTTTCACTTGCTGTCTCTGATGCTCCTGTAGACAACGCTAGCGAAGTTGTTGTGTATTTTGATGAGGTAGAACTTATTGGAAATGGCGAGCCCATTAGTTTTTCGGTTACTGATGAAAATAACGATCCGAGAAGTATTGATCTATTGAGCCTTCCTGGCGCTCAATTTGAAGTCATCGTCGAAGATATGGCGATACCCGTTGGTGAATACAACCAACTACGCCTAAGTGTGACAGACGATTCTTATATTGTAATGGACGAGGGAACATTCCCAATCCGTGTACCTAGCGGCGAATTAAAGTTAGACGGTTTTACCGCCCAACCAAATTTCGACGCGGCCTATACCGTTGAATTTGATTTGAGAAAAAGTCTTGTCGACCCGGTAGGCCAGCAAGTCATTATGTTAAAGCCAAGGGGTGTACGCTTAGCCCTTAATGACGACGTTGGTACGTTAGAAGGGACAGTAGACAGCGCACTTGTAATGGACGAAAAATGTGCGACTAAAACAGATATGTTTGCAGGAAATGCAGTCTATGTATACCAAGGTGAGCAAACGCTCATCGATAAGCTAGGTGATGATGCTGACGAGGGTGTAGACGACACCGAAGTAAGGCCATTCACAGTGGTTCCTGTCACTTATGACGACCAAAACGAAACATTCAATTTCACAGCGGGTTTTGTACCGCAGGGTGAGTACACAGTGAGCTTTTCGTGTGCTGCCTTATTCGATGAACCAGAAACCGACGAGGATGAAGAAGATGGGTTCTTCATACAATCTTCTGATGTAGTGTCGGTTACAGCCGGTGATGTTACTACCGTAAATATCGAATAGTCCCAGTTTGCGGGCAACGGACTGCTCGCCTTTTATTCCAAAACCGAGCCGAGTGCTCGGTTTTTTTATATGTCGGTTAACGTAAATTGCTGTGTATTAGTCGACGGTGTTGAACTATAAGTGTTTAAAAGCAGTTCTTTGTTGTTATGTAATACCTAATAGCTCTGAAGCGAAATGTTGTGCGCCAGAGTGTCATTCCCTTTATGAAAAATTGCTGAGGACCCAATATGTCAACAACAGACAGTTACACGCCACCTGAAGTTTGGACCCAAGATGAAGATGACGGCAATAAGTGGGCTAGTATTAATCGTCCAGTCTCAGGTGCTACGCACGACAAGACGCGCAACGTCGGCGAGCATGGCCTTCAGCTATATTCGTTGGCAACGCCAAATGGTCAGAAAGTCACTATAATGCTTGAAGAACTTTTAGCCGCTGGTGTAAATGAAGCTGAGTATGATGCGTGGCTTATTAATATCGGTGAGGGCGATCAGTTTTCTTCAGGTTTTGTTGATGTAAATCCCAACAGTAAAATTCCCGCGATGGTTGATACTACAACGTCACCAGAAACAAAGTTGTTTGAGTCGGGCTCTATTCTTGTCTATTTGGCTGAGAAATTTGGTAAGTTTATTCCAACCGAGCCACAGCAAAGAACGGCGTGTTTTAACTGGCTGTTCTGGCAAGTAGGCTCTGCACCGTACTTGGGTGGTGGCTTTGGGCACTTCTATAGTTATGCCCCGTACCCAATGGAATATCCCATTAACCGCTTTACTATGGAAACAAAACGCCAACTTGATGTACTTGATAAACATCTTGCGAAGAATGCGTTTATGGCTGGTGACGAATTCTCAATTGCCGATATCGCGATTTGGCCGTGGTATGGCAACCTTGTATTGGGCAATCTCTACGATGCAGCAATATTTTTACAAGTGCACGAGTACAAGCACCTATTACGTTGGGCACAGAAAATCGAACAGCGTGAGGGCGTTAAACGCGGTCGCATTGTAAACAAAACATGGGGTGAAGACGGGCAGCTTCCTAACAGGCACAGTGCCAGTGACATCGACGAGGCACTGGCCAACAAGTAGGCAATGCTATGCCAAATCAGCTTGCCATAGGTAACCTACACGCAAGCGTAGCGCTACAGATACTGATTAAAGTAGTCTGAAACTTTTGGCCACAAGTGCTGGCATTTTCGAGAGAAAAACTTCATGTGGCCAATTTCGCTGACACCATGCGCTTGTGGTTCAAGCTCTTCTACTTCTGCTTCCATATTTGGAAATACGCTTATCATGTCATGCACGTTGGCGATGTTAGCAATATCATCGTCGGTGGCTAACATCCACTTTGACGGCAGTGAAATATTGTCGTAGTGATGCGTTTTTACATCGTTCCCAAACGCCGTTTTCACGTAGCCACTCCCGTTACACCACTGCTGCCATTGGCGCGCTACTTTTTTAGGTAGTGGCTCTCCCATGCCCACCCACTGAGATTTAGTATGACCGAATAGAAGATTGCTCACGGGTATATATAAATTCATAAAGAAATGCGCTTTAAGTAAGTAACCCTTTCGCATGTTGCGCAAACTGCCTGACGAACTGCCAAAGTTACAAAACGCAGTTAAATCGTGCACGTTATGCATAAGGCCGAGTAGTTGCCCACCAGCACTGTGGCCTACTAGAAAGTAATGTACATTTGGAAAAAACACTTTGAGTGCTTCAAGCACGGCTGGCATATCTTGCTCGCCCCACTTGACTAATGAAGCGTCACTTTTATTCACCGTCGAGTGAGCTGATTCACCAATTCCTCGGTTATCAAAGGTAATAACACCAAAGCCTTGCTCGCATAAATAAGTAGCAAAAGCACTGTAAAACTGACGTTTTATTCCGGTGGCAGGGCCAATCATTATGGCCCCTTTTGCAGGAGACCGAGGCGAGAACAATGTGGCTGTTAACCGGGTACTGTCATTACATGTAACAGACGTGTGCTTAATAGAGATATCGCTCACGGTAATCCCATTTTCTGAAAGTTATCTGGTCGTACCAGTAAACCTGCAGCCACACGAAAATGCAATATAGTGAGCATTTATTTTAGTGATTATTGTCCATAGAAGTCTTAAAACAAAGCAAGCTAACATGCCTCACGTTAAGAGGTTATACTAAGAGCGTAAATACCTTTGAATTGCGCTGAAAGTTATAAAGTTCTTTTTTTACAGCAGGCAGTGCGCTGATATCGGCTGGCTCAAAACCTTGCTCCAAAAACCAGTGCGCAGTTACTGTGGTAAGCACAAATATACGCTCAATGCCTGCTTCTTTCGCACGTAGTCGAACTTCATCAAGAATGCGCTCTCCACGATTTTTACCACGATAATCCTGATGTGTGGCAACACATGCAAGCTCGGCACAGCCATCTTCAGGGTAGAGATAAAGCGCTGCACAGGCGATGATCATGCCGTCACGTACAATCACAATAAACTGATTAATTTCATTCTCTAAACGCTCGCGAGAGCGTTTCACTAGCACGCCGCTTTCTTCTAAGGGCTTAATCAATTTTAAAATACCACCCACGTCATCGATAGTGGCAGCGCGCAGTTGCTCGTAATGATGCTCCATTACCAGCGAACCCGTACCGTCGCGAGTGAAGAGTTCTTGCAGCAGAGCTCCGTCTTGCTCAAAGCTGATGCAGTGAGCACGAGGAACGCCGGCTGCGACGCTGGTGGTCAGTGCGCTAAGTACAGTGTCCTCTGTGGTGATGTCGCCAGCCATCATAAGCTGCTCTAGCTGCGGGCGCTCGATAGTGCGCAGTAGTCTACCTTCACGATTGTAAATACCGTCGAAGTTGGAAAACACAATGAGCTTGTCTGCCTTAAGCGCTATAGCCGCTTGTGTTGCCACATCTTCGTGAGACAGATTAAATACTTCACCGGTTGATGAGTAGCCCATAGGCGAGAGCAAAACAATAGAGCCGTCGTTAAGATGATCATTAATGCCGGTGGTGTCAATGCGGCGTACAAGGCCGGTATTTTCAAAATCAACCCCATTGCGCACGCCCATAGGCTTTGCCACTACTAAGTTGCCTGAGCAAACCCGAATTTGCGAGCCATGCATGGGCGAATTCGGCAATCCCATTGTAAGTAGCGCTTCAACCTGAGAACGTACAGAGCCTGCGGCATCTTTTACGCATTCAAGGGTTTGTTTGTCGGTAATACGCACACCACTATCAAAACGACCCTCTATATTGCGAAGTGCCACACGCTGATCAATTTGAGGGCGAGCACCGTGCACTACCACAACGCGAACGCCCAAACTATTTAGAAGGGCAATGTCGTGGATAATATTGGGGAAGTTCGGGTGTTCAATGGCTTCGCCACCGAACATTAGCACAAAGGTTTTTCCCTGATGCGCGTTAATGTAAGGTAACGAACTGCGAAACAGTTTAATACCATCGTGATGTGCTAATACCATTTGCGTGTCCTTTGCTACTAGCCTTGTTTGTCCAAGTTTTCCAGCTCTTGATACAGTGCTTTTGTCACGGTTTCTTTGCTGGTGCCACCTAGAATATTGCGCTGATTTACGCCGTATTCCAGTTGAAGCACTGGGTAAACATCGTCTTCTATCTTGTCGCAAATAGCTTGCATATCGCTAAGTGGTAAATCTTCAATTGCGCAGCCTTTATCAATGGCTTGAAGCACCACACGCCCGGCAATATCATGGCCTGTTCTAAACGGCACACCTTTACCTACCAGGTAGTCAGCCAGTTCAGTTGCGTTAGAGAAGCCTTGTGCAGCAGCTACACGGCAGCGCTCTTCGTTAAGTTGTAGTGAGTCCAGCACTTCACTGGCAATACACAAACAAATATGCCATTGATTTACCGTATCAATCGCGCCCTCTTTGTCTTCTTGCACATCTTTATTGTAGGCAAGGGGAAGGCCTTTCATGGTAACGAGTAGGGCTTGCAGCGAACCGAACACGCGACCGCACTTGCCACGCATAAGCTCAAGAGCATCGGGGTTTTTCTTTTGTGGCATCAGCGATGAACCAGATGTCACACTATCGCCTAACTGTAGAAAACCCGCTTCACCCGAGTTATAAAAAATCATATCTTCGGCAAGGCGTGATAAGTGCATCATGCTGGTGCTTGCTACAAACAAAAGTTCCAGCACAAAGTCTCTGTCAGACACGGCATCTAAGCTATTAAGACACGGAGAATCGAAACCAAGCTCCTCAGCAATAGCGTGGCGGTCTACGGGGAAGGTAGTGCCTGCCAAGGCGCCAGAGCCAAGAGGACACTGGTTCATACGTACTTTTAAGTCATCTAAACGGCTTAAATCACGCTTTAGCATTTCTACGTAAGCTAAGCACCAGTGCGCAAAGTGAATAGGCTGTGCACGCTGTAGGTGAGTATAACCCGGAATAATCGCTTCCTGATGACGGCTTGCGGCATTAAGCAGAGACTTAATAACACCCAGTACATCATCGCGCAGTGAGGCAATATGCTCGCGTACCCACAGACGAAAGTCAGTGGCTACTTGGTCGTTACGGCTTCGCCCAGTATGAAGTTTGCGGCCAATGTCACCAAGCTTCTCAATTAGCGCAGCTTCTACAAAGCTATGAATGTCTTCTTCGCTTGACGCATTGAAATCTAATTCACCCGCTTCGGCCTGTGCTTTTAACTCGCTAAGTGCGCCTTCAAGTTGTGCTTGCTCATCAACCGTCAGTACACCTGCTTTTTGCAAAGCGCGCGACCAGCTTATAGAGCCTTGAATATCTTGGCTTGCCATAACTTGGTCAAACGGCAGCGAGTCGTTAACCTGTTTAAACATACTACTTGCACCGGATTCAAACCGGCCACCCCACAACGCCATGTGATGCTCCTTAAATGCTTTTAATACCTAACTCATTAACCTTGGTTTTTAAGCGCCGCAATACGACTTGACAGGCTGAACAGGCGAATAAAGCCTTCAGCGTGCTTTTGGTCGTAAACGTCATCGGCACCAAAGGTAGCGAAGTCTTCAGAGTAAAGGCTGTTAGGCGAACGACGCTGCGTTACCGTTGCTTGTCCTTTGTATAACTTAACCACGATATCGCCAGTGACTTTCTGAGCAAACGAGGCTGCACCGGCTAATAGCGCATCGTTAAGTGCAGTAAACCAACGGCCGTCGTACATCACGTGTGAAAATTCAAGGCCAATTTGCTCTCGGTACTTAAGCGCTGCTTTATCCAGTACCATTGTCTCAAGGGCTTTATAGGCTTTAAGTAGTACGGTGCCCCCTGGGGTTTCATAACAGCCGCGCGACTTCATGCCGACAAGACGGTTTTCAACAATATCGATACGTCCAACACCGTGCGCCGCAGCTACAGTATTTAATTTTACTAACGCTTGATACGGAGACAGTGCTTCACCATCAACATGAGTCAGCTTCCCTTCGTTGAAAGACAGCGTTACACGCTCAGGCGTATCTGGCGCATCTTCAGGGTCGACAGTCATGGTCCACACTTGCTTGGTAGGCTCTTGCCATGGATCCTCAAGCTCGCCACCTTCATGTGAGATGTGCCATGCATTTGCATCGCGGCTGTAAATCTTCGTTGCTGATGCGGTAGTTGGGATGTTGCGTTCGGCAAGGTAGGCAAGTAGGTCTTCACGGCTCACCATATCCCATTCACGCCACGGTGCAATAACGGTTAGATCAGGGGCAAGGGCGGCAAAGGTGCTTTCAAAACGCACTTGGTCGTTACCTTTACCTGTGCACCCATGGCATAGGGCATCAGCACCTACTTTACGTGCAATCTCGACTTGTGCTTTCGCAATCACTGGACGCGCCATCGATGTACCAAGCAGGTACTCACCTTCGTATACCGCGCCAGTTGTAATGGTCGGGAAGATATACTCACTAACAAATTCTTCTTTCAAGTCAACAATGTGGCACTCGCTTGCGCCCGATGCGATGGCTTTTTCATGAAGGCCCTCAAGCTCTTCATCGCCTTGACCAACATCTGCCGCAAACGCGACAACTTCGCAGCCATAGTTTTCTTTAAGCCATGGAATGATGGCTGAAGTATCAAGCCCACCAGAGTAGGCCAGCACAATCTTTTTAACGTTTTGCATCTAAGTAATCCTCTTAAGCGTCTTTTATGCGTCTTGCTAGGCGCTAAGTAATTGAGTAAGGATGGCGTTCTGGCCATGCATTCTATTTTCGGCTTGCTGCATTAACAGCGACTTATCGCTATCAATCAATGAGCCTGTAATTTCTAAATCGCGATGGGCGGGTTGGCAATGCATTACGTAGCTTGCGCCCGTCGTCTCCATCAGCGCTTCATTCACCTGATACGGTGCAAATTTCTCTTTTATGTCTGCAAGTGGTGTGTCATCACCCATAGATAGCCAAGTATCGGTATAAATGACATCTGCACCGTTTGCGGCGCTTAAGTCATGGCTTTGCACAATAGATACACCGGTTTTATCTGCAATAGCTTGCGCTTGCGCCACAATGTCAGCATGAGCTTCGTGACCTTTTGGCGTTACAACCACTTGGTTACAGCCAAGTAATGCGCCCACAATCAGCAATGAATGTGTTACGTTGTTACCGTCACCCACGTACGCCATGGTTAATCCTTCAGTCTTGCCGAAACGTTCAAACATAGTGAGGTAGTCAGCAAGTCCTTGGCACGGATGATACTTATCGCAAAGCGCATTGATCACCGGTACATTCGCGGCTTTAGAAAAGGTTTCTAGGGTAGTGTGCGAGAAAACGCGCGCCACAATAGCATCGGCCCAGCAGGCTAAGTTCGCCGCAGTATCAACAGCATCTTCTCGGCCAGCCAATTTGCCCGACTGCACATCTAAATACACCATGTGACCACCAAGCTTATTAATACCAATATCAAAACTCACGCGGGTGCGTAGAGACGGTTTCTCAAACAGGGCAACTACAGACTTTCCTGCCAGTACATTGCTGTAGCTTGCAGGGGCTTGTTTAATTTCTACTGCTAGTTGCAGCAACTGTTGCATTGCTTCTGGTGTCCAGTCTGCAAAGGTAAGTAGGTCCTGTTTCATTATACGTCTCCAGCTTGCTGCGATTTCGTATTTGCAGCATTTGTAGGTTTTATTTGTGTACCTGTGTTTTGGTTAAGGATATCGGCAATGTCAGCTATCCAGCTGGCAATAAATACGGGGCGTTGAAGGGTGTCTGCAGAAGCAAGAGCCGCATCGACTTTCACTTTCATACCGTCAGTGATGACGCCCTCACTGGCATAATGGGCAATGCTTTGTGCATCAAGTTCGCGTATCAGCATTTTATCCGCGTCTAACACGCCATCTACGTTAGAGAGCAGTAGCAATTCAGCATCTAGAAGCTCAGCGATTACCGTTGCAGCTTGGTCGGCATTAACGTTAAGTAATCTGCCTTGGGGGCTTGAACCAATTGAGCTAATTACAGGTAGGGTATGCTGCGCGAGTACGTTCTTTAGAAAAGCTGCATCTGCGGTTGACGGCACACCTACCGCACCGTATTGATCGGCAAGTGGCTCGCAGACGACCATATTACCATCTAGTAGTGACAGACCCACCGGCGTTAAACCACTGGCGATGGCGGCGGCGCACAATTGTTTATTGGCCGACCCTGCTAATGCGCCACAGATGTATGGCATATGTTCATCAGGAGTAACGCGTAGGCCATCAATTTTAGTACTTTGTAGTCCAAGACTTGCCATGAGTGTCTCAACTAACGGTCCACCACCGTGCACCACAACGACAGGGCGTGCAGTTTGCACTTCTTTAACACTTAAAAATAAGCGGGCCATAGCCGGTGCATCATCAAGTAATGCACCGCCAACTTTAATAACTATTGGTGAACGGCTCATAGTACTAACCCTGTTTCTACTGGCTGTGCTGTCATGATATTTAGGCATTGAATAGCTTGCGAAGCTGCGCCTTTCATGACGTTGTCTATTGCTGCGGTAACCACGGCATACCCCGATGTTTCATCTAACTTCCAATGCAAATCAACAAACGGGGTGTGCGCAACATCATCAATTTTAGGGAAGCTGTCGCGCAAACGCACAATAGGTTTATCAGCATAGGCTTCACAGTACGCTTGTTCAAGTTGAGCACTGGTTACGCCTGCTTTTACTTTTACGGTAACAGTAGCCAAAATGCCGCGTTTGAAATTACCTAAATGTGGGGTAAATATGACTGGCGCACCAAGATAGGCTTCTATCTCTGGTGTGTGACGGTGTCCTAATACGCCATAGGCTTGCAGGCTTACTTCAAAAAAACTGGTAGTAAGGCTGGCCTTTCTACCGGCACCGGATACACCCGAAACGGCATTGATAACGGGCCTTACGCTATCATCAAGTAGATGCTTGTTTGCTAATGGCTTAAGCGCACTTAAACTGGCAGTTGGGTAACAGCCAGGTACGGCTATTATATTCGCGCTGGCAATATCACTGGCATACCATTCGGCAAGGCCATAAACCGCTTTGTTAAGGCTTTCTTCTTGAGTGTGGGCGAAGCCATAAAACTGCGCAAACACGTCAGTATCTTTTAGCCTAAATGCACCTGATAAATCGAGTATCTTTGCACGTCCTGACGACAGAATTGGCATCCAGTCATGGCTAGCCTCGTGAGGTGTGGCTAAAAAGACAAAATCCACACTTTGTGACAGTTCCAAGAGCGCTTCATCTGAAATAGGTGTAAGTACCGCATTTACGTGGGCAAGATTGCCATGCAGTTGGGCAATGGACTTACCTGCATCGGCACTATTTTCAGATACATAAGTACCTTTAAGTGCGAGTACAGGATGCTGCATCACCAACTGGACAAGTTGTGCTCCTGTGTAACCACTGGCACCAATAATTGCAACGTTATACATAACTAAAAATTCAATAAAGGGAGAAAAAAATCACTTTTTACCTTTGTAAACTGATTGGGCGTATTCCTTTGCCTAACCGCTACCACATCACAAAGGTAAAAAGTGTGCTAACGCAAAAGCATAGACGAATATGCGCATCGTCGCGCGCTATGCAGCACGTAGCCAGCCAGGGGAGAGGTTAACTCTTTGTCGTTGTAAGCTATAAAACCAACAACTCGAGTTGGTTGTGCCATCACGCATTCCTATATCGATTAACCCATGTAAGGGTTAGATGCTTAAACCGTGTACTAGTTTATCTATTTTGAATGTTTATGCAATATAAATGTATAAATATTTTTGTGCGATGTGGGCGAGGGTGACCAATAAGAGTAATAAGCATGATACAATTAAAGTTATTACAAGAAGTTGACAGTTGAAGTTATTAAACTGAATATTTATATTAAAAGCGCTACATGCGGATGTGCTGCTTGTATATACAAAGAAAAGACAAAAAACAAACAGTAGGGCTCGACTAAAATGAGTAAATTAACGCTAGCGCTTGTCGCTCATGATCATAAAAAGCCAGAGCTACTTGAATGGGTAAAGACACATATAGACGTGCTTAAACAATGCAATTTGGTGGCTACCGGCACAACGGGAGGGCTTATTGCAAGTGAAACTGGGCTTGATGTGACGCGTTATAAGAGCGGGCCGCTTGGTGGTGATCAACAGATTGGGGCGCTTATTGCTGAAAATAAGCTTGATGCGTTATTTTTTTTCTGGGACCCGCTTAATGCTGCACCGCACGATCCTGATGTAAAAGCATTGCTTCGTTTGTGCTCTGTGTGGAATGTACCTGTGGCGTGTACACCAGCAACAGCAGACCTCGTGGTAACATCACCTTTGTTTTTATCACCGGATTACAAACCAGTAAAACCCAATTTTTAAGCGGTCGTGAACAGAAAAAATTAAGCAAAAAGCGTTGATGAGTAGCATCAACGCTTTTTTATAACTACGTATTCAGGTTAGCGTTTAAGACCTGAAAATATCGCGTAGCGCTCTTTCTTCCTTACGTTTTTCTTTAAGTGTGTTTTGCTGCGCTTCGGTCAACACGGCAAACATCGCTTGATGATGTTTTGCTTTTGCGACGCCTGCGTTAACCAGCTCGTCTTTGTACTGAGCAACTAACGCATCAAATGCATCTTTTGAAAACGCCGAGCTTCGAATTAACGCTTGCTGCGCTTCTTTAAAACTACGCATGGTCTCACGATGTGTCGCCATAGCATCCTTCATGTCTTCTCTAAGAGTTGCAAGCGTTGCCTTTTGCTCGTCACTGAGATCGAGGCCTCTAAAGGGCATAGGATGGCCGCGTTCGTGCGACTGTCCTCGTTTCGCGAAATGGGCCTCACGCCTTTCGTTACTTTCTTGACGCGACTGCATACGCGATTCGCGTTTGGCTTCGCGCTTTTCTTCTCGTGCTAGCATCAAAGCTTGCTGCTCTGAAGTAAGCACATTAAAGATGTCGTGACGCAACTGCGCAAGCGCGAAAAATGTCGCCTCTTTTGCGGTAATCTTCTGTGTAACGAATTCAGTGAGCTGTGCCTCTGAAGCTGTCGCTAACTCAAACTCAGGGATATCATTTTCCGCAAACACTGGGCGAGGGTTAGCAGTTTTAAACGTACTCACTAAACCTTTTATTTCCTCGCGCTGCGCATCAGATAGCGACAGGCCTCGCAAGTGTTTAATCATATTATGAACAGGCTCATGATGACGCATTTCGTGGCCAGCGTGTTTTGCTGATGCCACGCCACATACACTGATTGTGGCAACAATCGCACTGGCAATTAATACTCTTTTCATCGTCGTCTCCTTTTTGTTCGGACAATACAAAGAGTAACGCCATTTAAAATCAATGCAGTCAAGGTAACGTAAAGCTAATGTAAAGGGGGTAACGAATCGAGATTGTAAAGGTCTGAAACGTTATAGTAGAAGTGTGTCAGTGTAAAAAATGGTGAAGCAACCATACAAAGGCGCTTTAATGGTGGAGAGTTCTGATATGGATCAGGCAGTCAGCGAGTTAAAAATTATGAGTTCAGACTATCAATTACAATCTGTGCTAGTCATCGACGATGATATTGAGCTAACCGATATGCTTTCAACTTACCTCAATAGTATGGGGTACAAAGTTAAGGTTTGTAATGATGGCGAAGCCGGTTTGGCTGAAGCGGTATCAGGACATCATTATGATTTAATATTGCTTGATGTAATGATGCCAAAAATGGACGGCTTCGACGTACTGAAAAAGTTACGAGCAAGTCATACTACACCTGTTCTAATGCTTACCGCTCGCGGCGATGATTACGATCGCATACTGGGGTTAGAAATGGGGGCTGATGATTATCTGCCTAAGCCTTTTAACCATCGAGAATTAGTGGCGCGTATTAAAGCCATCGTGCGTCGACATAATATTGCTTCGCTTGGCGGAGGTGCGATTGAGCAAGATCTTGTGATTAATGGCATATTCTTAAGCCCAAGTAGTCAGTCAGCAAAAGTTGATGAGACAGAGTTAACATTGACTACTACTGAGTTTTCCATTTTAAGACTGCTCATGCTAAATGCTGCTAAACGCGTCACCAAAGAAGAAATTAGCCTTAAGATCCTCGGTAAACCCTTACAGGCGTTCGACCGCAGTATCGACATGCATGTCAGTAATTTGCGCAAAAAAATCGCAGGTGCGGCGCATGATGAGAAAATAAAAACGATTCGAGGTGTCGGTTACATGTTGCTGCTCAACAAAGAATAGCGTGGCAAATAATCGCCCAGCGCAGTCAGTAAATAATTGAGCGGCAAAAAAGGTAGTTAGCATGCTAAGCAACGTTCTAAAGAGAGTAAATCCAGCCCGTGCGATTATGGGGCGGCTTTTCTTATGGTTTTGGGTGACGTTTATAGTCACAGCACTTCTTGCCATTTGGGGAAGCAGGGTGTTTTTTGAAGAGCTTGAAGTCGTTGATGTCAAACCTCGTGACGTTGCCGAGCTTAACGCTATATCTCAGCGATTAGCACGTCCTCGACTAGCGGATGCATCGTTATTAGAACTACTCAATCGTAGCTCACGGGGATTGCGCGGACGCTTAGCTGCAATCAACATTGCCACAGAGGAGCTGACTATTGCTGGTGGGCCGCCGCTTCGCGCAAATGACAAGAGAGATTTGCAGCGCTTGGTTAGTCAATCATCTCCCATTGCGATTAAACGCGGGGCAATCAAACTCGTTGGCCCAGTCTTCTTTGAGCGAAACGGCGAAAGATACGCGCTGTTCTCAGCTAAATTCGATATGCCAGAAAGAAAAGCACCACCAGTGCTGTTGTTTCTTATTATCGCGCTTGTCACAACCACCCTACTGAGTTGGCTATTTGCTCGAACATTGACTAATCCAATCTTACATATTCAAGGCTCAGTAAAAAAACTCGCAGGGGGTGATTGGCATACGCGGGTTGACAAGGCCGCTAACCGACAAGACGAGCTAGGGCAACTTGCCCGCGACTTTAATACCATGGCAGAACAGCTGGAATCGATGTGGGGGGCGCAAAAGCGTCTTCTCGCCGATGTGTCGCATGAATTGCGCTCGCCACTCGCGCGACTTCAAATGGCTTTGGGGTTAGCACATCAGCAAAACGTAGACCCTGAAACGCTGACGCGTGTGGAGCGTGAGGCTGACAGAATGGAAGCGCTGATTAGGCAACTACTCGCGTTGAGCCGTGCCGAGGCCGGAGAAGTGTCACTTCAAACGATACCGCTTAGTCTTGCCTTAAATGACGTGTTTACCGATGCGAATTTTGAGGCAGCAAATTCTAATAAGCAGCTGCTCATACAAGCGATTCCTGAGTATACCGTGTGTGTGGATAGTATGATGTTATGCAGAGCGGTTGAAAATGTTCTGCGTAATGCAATTCGCCATAGTCACTATCTGACCGAAGTATCCTTTAATGCCGATGCAACACATTGGTTTATTCACATAACCGATGATGGCGATGGCTTGTCAAAAGAGGAATGCGAACGCATATTTGCACCATTTTACAGAGCCTCTTTAGCCCGAGAGCGGGAGTCTGGTGGCGTTGGATTAGGTTTATCCATTGCAAAAGCGGCGGTTGAGTTGCATCATGGAAGGATAACGGCCGCACCCGCAAATAAAGGTGGTCTTCACGTAACACTTGCCTTTAAAAAGCAATAGCAAAGAGACGGTAAGGTTAGACTACTGATGTAGTAATGCTACTTGAATCTGACGCGGGGCGGTGAGTAAACACTCTTCATTTTGGTAAAAGTAGGTGCCTGTATGAACTGGACGTTCACATCTGAACACAACTTAGCAACGACATTTGCCACGCAAATAAATCCTTTCTGGCGAGATAATGTAACCGAAGGCGCATTTACCGGCAAAGATGACATTAATGTTCGCTACGCGTACTGTGTTCCAGAGTCGCCAAAGTCCACCATAGTGATTAGCTCTGGGCGTATAGAGTCGTACCTAAAGTACAAAGAGTTTATCTACGACCTTTACCAAAATGGGTTTGCCGTTTTTATTCTTGATCATCGGGGGCAAGGTCTTTCTGGCCGAATGACCCATGATCCTCAGCATGGTTATGTGGCCAGTTTTGATGACTATGTCGATGACTTAATAACGTTTGTCGATACTATCGTAAAGCCGCTACAACAGGGTGAATTACAGTTAGTGTGTCACTCGATGGGGGGGGCAATTGGTGCATTGACACTTATTCGGATGCCTAACCTCTTTACAAGAGCGGTGTTAGCTTCACCGATGTTTGGCATCAAACCAGCGCTCCCTAATTGGCTTGCAAACGGGCTAATTCGGACTGGGTTAGCCGTAAACCGAATGAAGAAGCGAGACTCGGGATACTTCTTCGGTCAAACACCTTATATCGCATTTCCCTATTCACTGAATAAGCTCACCCACAGTAAAACGCGATATAGCTTATTTAGAGAGCTCTACGACGAAGAACAAGAAATTCAGCTTGGCGGTGTGACGACTGAATGGTTAAAAGCGGCGCATGAGGCGATGAATACCATAGAGAGCAGTGCGCGAGCCATTACAACGCCAACCCTATTATTAAGTGCTGATGGCGACAGCATTATCGACAATAAACGACAACGCCGTGTAGCCCAGCAAATGCCAAACACAACACTAGAAATCATACCGCGCGCTTATCACGAACTCTTTACTGAATCTGATGACATCAGAGAGCGTACACTTGCCCGCGTACTAGATTTCTTATCTGCTAATTAGGTCATGTTGCTATAGCGCATAGTATTGTACTATGCGCCCACTTTTTTCACTTAGTCGGTTTCATTAAGCATGTTAGATATCGTCCTTTATCAGCCAGAAATTCCACCTAATACCGGAAATATCATTCGTTTATGTGCCAATAGCGGTTTTACTCTGCACCTAATTGAACCACTTGGTTTTGATTGGGATGATAAGCGCGTTCGTCGCGCTGGCCTTGATTATCACGAGTTTGCGCATGTTAAACGACATGCTGATTTAGATGCATACCTTGAAGATGCTAAGCCTAACAGAGTATTCGCTTGCACAACCAAGGGCAAAGCCTTTCACAGTGACGTGCAATACAAAAAAGGTGATGCGTTATTATTCGGACCAGAAACCCGTGGTTTACCCAATGAGGTTATCGAAGCCTTACCGCCAGAGCAGCGTGTGCGTATTCCAATGCTGCCAGATAGTCGCAGTATGAACTTATCCAACGCGGTGTCAGTGTTTGTGTATGAAAGTTGGCGCCAGTTTGGTTACGAAGGGGCACGCTAGTTACCAATCTAGCTGCTATCGTTGCTAATATAGTGACTAATAAAAAGGCTGCAAATGCAGCCTTTTTAAATTGTGAATCACGCTTCTTGTTTCAAGTCTCGTCCGAGTAAGGCTAATGCTGCCTCTTTGGGTGATTTGCCATGATAAAGCACCGCATAAATTTGCTCGCAAATAGGCATTTCAACGCCAACCTTTTCAGATAACACATGAACCTCTTCGGTGTTGCGATATCCTTCTACCACTTGGCCAATTTCTTCAATGGCAACCTCAACACTTTTACCTTGGCCTAACGCCAAACCAAAACGTCGATTTCGCGACTGGTTGTCGGTACAAGTGAGCACCAAATCGCCCAGTCCGGCCATACCCATAAACGTTTTAGGGTTGGCTCCAAGCTTTACACCAAGACGCGTTAACTCTGCCAATCCGCGAGTGATCAACGCAGTTCTAGCATTCGCACCGAATCCTAGGCCATCGGCAAGGCCCGCACCTATAGCAATAACGTTTTTAACCGCCCCGCCTAGTTGAACGCCTGTAAAGTCTGAGTTTTTATACACTCTAAATGACTTTGCACAGTGCAACTTTGCGGCAAACTCATCACTTAATGTGTCGTCAGTGGAGGACAACGATATTGCCGTGGGTAATCCAGCCACCATTTCTTTAGCAAAAGTGGGCCCAGATAACACTGCAAGAGGATAGTGTGTGCCAAGTATTTCTTCTGCCACATCGCGCAGCAAACGACCGGTTTTAGGCTCAAGACCTTTTGTCGCCCAGATGATGCGTTGATGTGGTTGTAAAAGCGGCTTTAAGCTTTGCAGCATGGCGCTAAACGCATGGCTGGGCACGACCACTAAGATGTCTTGGCTGGCTGACACCACGTCTTCTAAATTGGCATTAACAGAAAGTGCTTCAGGAAAGGTTGCACCTGGCAAGTATCGCGAATTTTCACGACGTTCAGCCATTTCAGCAATGTGCTTTTCGTCCCGCCCCCATAAAAGAGTGGGGTTACCGTTTCGCGCTAAACAAAAAGCAAGGGCGGTACCGTAAGATCCCGCCCCCAATACTGAAACCGAATTCGACTTCATGTTCACGTGTTTCATGTTCACCTAATTAGGCGTCCATTTTTGGCGCTTCGCCCTGTGCTTGCTGAGCGCGTTTTTGCATGTAAGCTGCGAAGATTGCGTCGAAGTTTACTGGCGCTAGGTTAAGTGGAGGGAAAGTACCACGGTTAACCAGATTTGAAATAGTTTCACGAGCGTAAGGGAACAGCATGTTCGGGCAGAAAGAGCCTAGCGTGTGTGCTTTCGCTTGATCTGGCATTTCACCAATAGCGAAAATACCTGCTTGCTGAACTTCACATAGGAACGCGGTTTCTTCACCTAGTGACGCAGTTACTGTTACAGAAAGCACCACTTCAAACACGTTCTCTTCTAGCTTATTGGTGCTAGTGTCGATATCAAGTTTAATTTCTGGCTTCCACTCTTTAGTGAAAATAGCCGGTGCATTTGGCGATTCAAAAGAAATGTCTTTTGTGTAGATGCGTTGAATATTGAACTGCGGGCCTTGTTGAGGTTGTGCTGCAGCTGCTTCGCCGTTATTTGTCTGATTCTCGTCAGCCATGGTATTTCCTATTTAATTGTCGTTTTAATTTAATGTAGTGCGTTGCTGTATGCGCTGACGCTTTACGCAAGACCCAACATTGGGTCAAGTTTACTTTGCGCTTCAAGGGCCATCATGTCATCACAGCCACCAACGTGCTGATCGTCGATGAAAATTTGTGGCACTGTCCAACCACCGTTCGCGCGCTCAATCATTTCGTCACGAAGTTCTGGTCTAACATCAATGGGGTATTCAATAAATTCTACACCTTTTTGCGTTAATAACGTTTTTGCGCGATGGCAATAAGGGCAATGCCCTTTGGTGTATAGTTCTACTTTGCTCATAAAGGTTACCTGTTATTTAGAAACGGGAAGGCTGGCGCTTTGCCACGCGTTCATACCGCCTTTCAATACATTCACATTCGCGAAGCCCTCTTTTAGCATCGCATTTGCTGTACCACGAGCCTGATTACCCATAGCGCATACTACGATAATGGGTTTATCTTTACTGTTTTCAAGTTTCTTGAAATTTTTCTCACGCACTTCTTCTGGTTTTAGCTGCCTAGCACCGAGTATGTGTCCGGCCTTAAACTCTTTTGCTGGACGCGTATCTAACACAATGGCGTCGTCTTTGTTCATAAGAAGTGTTGCTTCGTGAGTACTTAACTCTTTAACCGATGATGTCCAAGCACTGATATAGCTAAATATCAGCATGGCAATCAGTGCAACCCAAATACCAGCAAGCACAATATTGTTGCCAGCAAATTCAATTAGTTGATCCATTACCTCTAACCCTGTCTACAGACCATGAAAAGAGAGCAAAGTATATAGAAAAATGGGCGAGAAACCAGTCTACTCTGGCTTACATTGAGCACACTTACAGTGAATAAGCTTAGATGATTGATATTACAACCAAATTGCACTGGGCAACTGTCTTACCCTCAGATACACTGACTCTAGTAATTGCAATTTTCAGATTATAGCGGTTTACGCTAGGGATTATTAAGGCTAATGGCGTTTTTTCGAATACAGCTTCCACTTTTAACGGCGCTAGGTGTTATTGCGCTGATGCTAGTAAGTGGTAGTGTTGTCGCGCAAGACGAGGACCCGTCGGCGCAGCGAGAAAAATTGGCCGAGCTTCAAGCTGAACTACGCGCAAGACAACAAGTTTTGGAAAATAGCAAGGCCAGCGCGCAAGAGCTTGAAGATGTACTAAAAGCGTCAGAGTTAGAGATTGCTAAAGTGGCTAAGGCGCTTGCGCTTACCAAGCAGTCCCTAAACGATGTTGAACAAGAACAGTCACAGTTGCAAGCGGAACAAAGCGAGCTAAAAACGGCCATTCGAAAGCAGCAGTCTCTGCTTTCTAGTCAGTTAAAGAGCGCGTTCATGGCAGGGCACTACGACTATGCCAAAATGTTATTCTACCAAGATGATGCGAGAACCTTTGAGCGTGTTATTACTTACTATCAGTATGTAGCAAAAGCTCGCCAGAAAGAGATTGAAAGTTTTCGAGGAAATGTTGCACGCCTTGAAGAGGTGAATGAAGCGCTCGAAGAAAAAGCATTGGCATTAGTAAATTTACAAAAAGATCAGGAAAACCAGCGTGCCGTATTGATTACGCGTCAAGACGACAGAAAGACAACGCTAAAGAAAATTAATCAAACTATCGCCAGCGAGAATCAAAAGATAGCATCATTACAAGCCGACGAAAAAGCGCTGAAAGATGCCATTGAAGCTGCAAGACTTGCCGCAGAGCGCGCCGCGAGAGAAGCGAAGATTTCGTTAGATGGCTTAGCGAAGCTCAAAGGAAAATTGAAAGCGCCGGTTGATGGACGTATCCGCAATTTGTTCGGTAACCGTCGCCAAGGCCAAGTGCGTTGGAAAGGCATCATTATCGATGGCGCTGAAGGCGACCCGGTTAATAGCATTGCACCGGGCAAGGTACTTTATGCCGACTGGTTGCGCGGTTTTGGTTTAGTTTCAATTATCGATCACGGCGATGGTTATATGAGCGTATATGGCCACAACCAAGCACTCCTCAAACAGGTAGGTGACGAAGTGCGAAGCGGCGAGCGTATTGCGCTGGTCGGGCGAAGCGGTGGGCAAGAATACCCCAATCTTTATTTTGAGATTCGTCACAAAGGTAAAGCATTAAATCCTCGCACTTGGTTTAATTAGCGCGCACTGTGCTGCCAGCCCTATATGCAAACATAACGCTTATCGCCTGTGGGGCACATTTGATACCTGATTATTATTCTCAATAAGTTGAATCTGGCCGAGTAATTGGTATTCTCTAGTAAGGTGACTTAACAAATAACATTGCCATGCGCTAAGGCAAGTTGTTAAGTACAAACAGAAGTGGTGGCTATACGTGTCATTAGGGGCGTATCAGCGTAGGTGTTCGGCCAACTGTTTGATATAAAAATAACGATAAATAAATGGATAATTGTAGATGCGTTTGCGTCTTATAATAACAAGTCTGCTGTGTGTGCTTAGCGGGCTACTTTGCCACGCAGCAATGGCAAAGTCTGACATCATCATTATATTAGACGACCTTGGTTACAGGCCGTCCGACGTCGCTGCTTTCTCTCTTCCTAAAGAAATTACTTTTTCGATATTGCCTCAAACACCACTGGCCAGTGATATCGCCAAACGCGCAGAGCAAGAAGGACGCGCGGTTATGTTACACATGCCCATGCAGTCGCAAAAGGATCTCAATATGGGGCCGCTAGGTCTATCGACTGACATGTATGCTGGTGCGATTACACATACCTTGCGCCGAGCAATCAAAAGTGTGCCTAACGCCATTGGCGTAAACAATCATATGGGCAGCGCATTTACCGGCCAAGAAGAGGCAATGGAAACATTGATGAAAGAGATAAAGCGACAAGGTCTCTTTTTTGTTGATAGTCGCACGACGGTATTAACCAAAGGCGAGCAAGTCGCTTCACGTCTTGGTGTACCAAGCGTCAGTCGCCAGGTATTTCTTGATCACGAACTCAGTGACGAATTTCTACTACGGCAATTCAATCGCATGAAGCGGATTGCCAAGAAAAAAGGGCAAGTGGTGGTGATTGGTCACCCCCATCCACAAACTATTGCATTTCTGCAAAAACATTTACCTGCACTTGAAAGTGAAGGTTTCAACCTCATTTCTGTTGCCGATTACTTCGCACCATCACAGGCATTAGCCGCAACTGGGTTACCGGATTTATCAGCGTCTGCACCTAATGAGTGAGCTTAGTGCTTGTAATTACGGGTTATATCATGGATGTGGTGTGAGACTGAGCTTATTAACGCTAACCGTTTAGTCTATTTTCTTCTCGCTCAGATCAAAATTTAATGTACGATTATTTTTCATTTTGCTGAGTTTGTTATATTATAACGTCTCTGGCGCAATATTCGGTATACGAGTTAATGAATCCAATTGAAGAGAATCCAACAAAACTAGACAAACTTGGCATCTGGGTGTCGAGCTTGTGTGCGTTGCATTGTCTTGCTTTACCCGTGCTAATACCGTTACTTCCACTTATCGGTTCCAGCTTTTTTGCGCAAGTGTGGTTCGAACGCACCATTTTAACGTTTTCAATTCTTGTCGGTGCAGTTGCGTTGTTAAGCGGTGCATTGCGTTATCACGGTAAATTTTATCCGCTAGGGCTGCTATTTAGTGGCGGTGCAATCTATTGGTTTAAAGATATTTTTGGCCATGAGTATGAACCCTTCACCATTGCTATTGGTGCAATGCTAATTGTGGCTGGACATTGGGTGAATATGCGCCTTTGCCGTCAATGTAAATGCTGTAAAAACACCGTTTTTACTGAACACCTCTCAACAGAGTTTAAGTAGACAATGTCCCAATCAACGGGGTAATGCGCTGATTACTCTTCGTTAGATTCTCGGTTCTCGCTATTGGCTTTTAATATTTGTCTGGCTATATCAGGCACATTCGTAAAAATACCTGTTACTCCCCATTTGGCTAACATTAGCATGTCTTTAGGTTCATCGACGGTATAAACGTACACGTTAAACCCTGCATTAAGAACAGTTTCAACAAACGACTTATCAACGGCATCTAATGCAATATTGACAGAGTAGGCGTTTAGCGCGCGAGCACTGGCAGTGCAATCTAGTTCATAACTTGCCGACAGCGCGCCAACTTTAACCTCAGGCCACAGTGCTTTGATTGCTTTTAGCCAGTGATGATTAAATGACGATACCAGTAGGTTACTCACATTGACGTTGCTGGCATTCACCGCTTTTTTTACATCTTCAACCCAGCGTTTTACATCAACTAAGTGCTTTATTTCGATGTTGCACCACTTTGTTGGTGGCACCGTGTTAAGGGTGTCAATAAGAGTTGGTATGCGCTCTCCCTCACCAATATCCAAAGTAGACAATTCGCTGAAGGGGGTCTCAAGTAGGTAGCCTTTAACGTTTGCCCTGCGCATAAGCGTTCTATCGTGAAATACGATAATCCCGCTATCGTGCTGATAAACGTCAAACTCTATACCATCAGCGGCTTGCTCAAAGGCAAGTTTAAACGCTTTTAGCGAGTTCTCGGGTGCTTGTTTACTGGCACCGCGGTGAGCATAAATACGCATAGTCTACCGCCTTAGTCTGAAGCATTATTATGGAGTTTGTGCGTGTTAAGCGTTTCATATACCGACGCTGAAGTAATTAACACACCGCCCACTAACGCACTCATTGTTGGAGTTTCATCAAGTAACAGAATAGCTAAAAACACGCCATACAAAGGTTGCATGCAGGCTATAAGCGAAAAGGTTTTTGCGCGCAAATGACGAAGGCTCGCCGCAATTAATGCATGGGGTAGCGCAGTAAAAACGGTACCCAAAAGTAACAGCATTAACCAAGCATCGGTGGAAGCATTAGTTATACTCTCGCTACCAAAGGGAAGCAAAATAAGTGCGATCACAAGGGTTTGCCACGCCATCGCTTGCGCGCCGCTGTAGTGTTTAAAATGCTTGCGATGTATGAGATTTCGAAATGAGTACAGCACGGCAGATGCAATACCGATAAGCACCCCAAGGGTAACGTCATTTTCCAAAGACGTTTCCGGCACAATTAAATACACACCGAAAATAACCGTTAGTGTTGAGACTATGTCTTGCCAAACAAGGCGTACGCGCTCAAAAAACGGCTCAATCAGCACTGTAATAACAGGGAAGGTAAATAGCGCTATCATGCCCACAGATACCCCTGCATATTGCATGGCGGCAAAGTAGGTGACCCAATGAAGCGCCATTAATACGCCTAATCCCACTGCTACGGTGTAGTCTTTCTTGGAATTAAGCGTAATTCTGTTTTTGGCAAGCTTGAGAAAAGCAAACAACGCAATGCAAGCAAATACAGAGCGTACGAGCGTGATGTCGGCTGCACTTAGTGGCACAAGCTTTGAGAAAAGCGCCGTGCCACCAAGTAAGATCACCGTTAAGTGAAGCGATATTAGGCTTTTTTTAACAGCATCCATAAATTAGCTGTTAGCGTTCTCTGCCGAGTCTTCTTTGGACAGAGCGTCTGCCTCAGTATCATCAGAACCATTGCGCATATTTGCCATTGGGACACCCAGTCTCGTCACCATGCCAGGCGCCATGTCTTCAAACTCAATCATGTCTTTTTCAAAGCACACAACAATGGTTGAGCCAAGTTTGAAACGTCCAAGTTCCGCACCCTTCTCAAGCTTAACGGCCGCTTCACTGTCTTTTTCGTAAGACCAATGCTGTACGTTTTTACCTGCTGGCGGCGTAACCGTTCCAGACCAGACAGTTTCAATGCTTGCAACGATAGTGGCACCTACAAGTACCATGGCCATTTTACCCACTGGCGTATCAAAAAGTGCAACCACACGTTCGTTACGGGCGAAAAGGCCTGGGATGTTTTGCGCAGTCAGTGGATTTACTGAAAACAGTTCGCCTGGCACATAAATCATATCGGTTAGCGTGCCTTCAACAGGCATGTGAATACGGTGGTAATCGCGTGGGGCAAGGTAGATGGTTGCGAACTTACCGTTTTTAAACGGCGCAGCAATTTCAGGTTTGCCGCCTAATAAAGTAGTCAGGCTGAAATCATGACCTTTTGCCTGAAAAATACTGTCGCTGTTAATGTCACCAAACTGGCTTACCGTGCCATCTACAGCATGGATAAGCACATTGTCATTGTCATCAATACTACGCGCATCTGGTTTTAAAGGGCGCGTAAAAAATGCATTAAAGCTGCGGTAATGCGTAGGGTCTTCGTACAGCGCTTCGGTCATATCGACGTTGTACTGTTTAATAAACGTCTTAATAAAAAAGGTGGTAACGCTGCCCATTTCAGCTTCAGCAAGCTTGCCAACAAGACGCGACAGCAAATGCTTTGGGGTGACGTACTGTAAATTAACTTTAAGCCAATCTAACACAAAATATCTCCATTTCTTTTACCCGTGCAATTGTACCTCAACTGAAGAAGCTTCGGGCAACTTTAACATTATGGATATGACAAATTAGCTATAAGCAGCGTGCATTTAGCAAAGAACGCGCTACGCGCCAGGTGGTTGGCTATGGCTAGGGCGTTGCTCTTCCATTGTTGTAAGAATTCTATGGTAACTTTCAAATCGCTCGGCGCTGATTTTACCTTCTTCAACAGCTTCTCTTAGCAAACAGCCAGGGTCGTTAAGGTGCTTACAGTCTCTGAACTTACAGCCGCCAAGATAATCCCTAAACTCTTTGAAACCCCAAGTAATACGCTCGGTAGGAATATGCCACAGGCCAAATTCGCGCACCCCTGGTGAGTCGATTAAATCGCCGCCCGCCGGTAAGTGCAATAGTTTGGCAGCTGTTGTGGTGTGTTGGCCAAGGCCCGAGTTATCAGAAATTTCCCCGGTCAATTCATCAGCGTCAGGTAGCACTTGGTTAATTAAGCTAGATTTTCCTACGCCCGATTGACCAACAAAAACACTGATGTTGTCGTTAAGATAATCGTTTAACGCATCAATGCCTTCGCCCGTTTTACAGCTAGTGAAGAGTACTTCATAGCCTAACGCTTCATACGTTTTTAGTTGGCCCTTAACGGTGTCCCGTTCATCGTCACTTAAAAGCTCCACTTTGTTTAAAACAATAAGTGGAGTAATGCCAATATCTTCACACGCAACCAGGTAACGGTCGATAATATTTAAAGACAGAGAGGGCAGTATGGCGCTTACAACAATAATGCGGTCAATATTGGCAGCAATGGGCTTAATACCGTCGTAATAGTCTGGGCGAGTCAGCACAGAGTGTCTGTCTTTTACAATTTCGATAACGCCACTTACGCCAGACTCCGCATCATCGCCTTTGCTAAAAAGAACCTTGTCACCACATACCACAGAGTCAACAGTACGACGAATGTGGCATCGAGATATAACGCCTTGGGCGTCTTCAACGTCAGCATGTTTACCAAAGCGGCCTGTAACCGTGCCACTTTCAAGTGCACTTTCGTCAAGGTTTACCGCACCTTTCGATGCGTGTTTCTCACGCAAGCGCTTGCTTCTATTTGCCGCAACTTGGCGTTTTTGTCGTTGTGTAAGTTTTGGTTTTTTCGCCACGATTCTTTTCTAGTTCACGTATACTATGTCAATAATACCGTTTGTAGGGCATGGTTGCCATGTCTGTAGCGCAAAGAGGAACACAATGAGTAAACACGATAGCAATCTAGTGTGGATTGACATGGAAATGACCGGGCTTGACCCAGAGACTTGCGTGGTCATGGAAATAGCCACCATAGTGACTGATGCACAGCTGAATATTTTAGCCGAAGGCCCTGTAATTGCGGTGCATCAACCAGACAGTGTATTAGACAATATGGATGAATGGTGCACACGCGTACATGGAGAAAGTGGGTTAACTGACCGCTGTAGAGCAAGCACCGTTAATGAGGCGCAGGCCGCTCAACAGACCATAGCATTTTTGGAGCAATGGGTTGATGCCGGTAAATCACCGCTTTGTGGTAATACAATAGGGCAAGACCGACGCTTTATGGTGAAATACATGCCAGAGCTTGAGGAATACTTTCATTACCGCAGCATCGACGTAAGTACAATTAAAGAACTTACAAAGCGCTGGAAACCAGAAATTCTAGATGGATTTAAAAAGAAAGGCGTGCATTTGGCGCTTGACGATATTCGCGAGTCCATTGAAGAAATGCGCTATTATCGTGAGAAAGTGTTTACGATTTAAGCATTCAAACATCGAGGTGCAAAAAAAGTGGAATTAAAGGTTGCGTTAGTCAAAAATTTTTGTAAAATGCGCACCACTTCAAACGAAGTACCTCTTTTGTTGCGGGAATAGCTCAGTTGGTAGAGCACGACCTTGCCAAGGTCGGGGTCGCGAGTTCGAATCTCGTTTCCCGCTCCAAATTCACTTACTCATGTAAGTAGTCAAAAAGATGCAAAGCATCGACTCTATGCGGGAATAGCTCAGTTGGTAGAGCACGACCTTGCCAAGGTCGGGGTCGCGAGTTCGAATCTCGTTTCCCGCTCCAAATTTTCAAACACCTCAGATAAGCAAAATAATATAGTTGCATCTATGTGACCCCTCGAAGGGCCCGCGACCGAGTGTCGGCCATTGCTTCACAACGAGTTAACGAATCTCGTTTCCCGCTCCAAACCATCAAACACACTTTAAAGAAACCGTCCTTTACTGCGGAACTAATTACTCTGTGCTGTGCTTAATAATGATATTGCATAAGGGACTATTTCATGTGGCTGAACGTATTGTTTTGCACGACAGCATTAATATCGATAATGCTGTTTATGCCGATATCATCTCACGCGTAGACGAACAACATAACGCCGATGAACGCATTCATCGAGCTATATTAAAACCAGCAAGCGTATCGGTGACTTGTCATCTTTTGCTTGCTCTTATTGTTAGCTACTCTGTAAAAAAAATAGTGCAAGACCAATCGAAACCCTTGATAGAACCTATAAAAGCCGTGCTGTGGAGTAAAAGGGAAATTTCAAATACGTTGCCTTTCTCTGGTAAGGCACAAAGTCGAGCTACTGCCACAAGAGATATTAGCAACCAAGTCCCAACTTTAAATGTTGCTGCCAAAGCGAAGGTAAAGTCTAACCAGTCAATTGACGGCGCAAAAAAGGTTGCCAGTGCACCTGTTGAAAATCACTCATCTGAAAGAGAGCTGCCTTTGTCAGGTGCCCTTCCATCTTCTACATCGTCATCTTCGGTGCATAGCATCGACAACATAAAACAAGCCACACAAACCTATATAGACAACTTAAACAGGGAAGCGCTATCTGCATTACCTACTTCTTCTACAGCACCTCAAAGACAAAGAAAGGTATTGCCGTTGACGAGCGATGAACTATTAAGAGCATCGATAGAAATAACGGTCAACTGTGATACGTGGACTGGTCAATTGTTTGCTTCGCTTAGTAAAAATCGAGGTGTAGTACTAGAGGATCGAGATTTTCCAACCATATCAGGTGATGATGTTTTACCGCCTAAAGGCTCAGTGGTTTGTTCCGAATTTGGCAACATAAATCACTACATCAACAAACGCCTCACAAAAGGTAAAGGGCCTGCATCAAACCTGTTTTATTCACTTAGTTGAATGGTTTGTGATTATTTATTCACTTTTGCCTGCACGGGTTTGGTGCTGTTTTTTTAAATCTGAGTGCTGTCATTCCAGTTTATTGCCCCTGCTGTCTTTCTATTTAGGTGCTAAAGCAATCAGGGAGAGGGAGATGCACTACTGCGGTGCTGCACAATTGTTGTGCGATCGAACTGTGTTTGATGGTTTTTTTGAATATTAAATGGATTTTGTTGGGTAATTATGCATAATGCGCTGTTTTTTAGCGGCGTAGACGGCCATTTTTGTCAGTTTGCTAGGCACGTAGTTTGCAAAGTTTGCAGATAATTGCCAAAGAGTACATAAGGTACAGTGAGTAAGTATTGAACACTGCACTTTTATGGCGCAATATAAGTGAATAAAAAATAAACACAAATCCTCCCGCGAAGTCACCAACAAGAGTGATGGGGCATAAAACAAAATGACTTGGAGAAACACACATGGCTTTTGATTTATCGAAGCGAAACAATGTTACCGCGCTTGCGTGCGCTGTAGCATCTGCACTCGCGCTTAATTCGGGCGTGGTAAACGCTCAAGAAGACACCACTGTTGATGAAAAAGACGTTGAGAAAGTGGTTGTCACAGGTTCTCGTGTGGCACAAGACTCTTCTTTAGAAGCGGCAAGCCCAGTATTGGCTATTGGTGCGGGTGATATCAAAACATCTGGTCAAATAGACCTTGGTGCCATGCTTCGTGAATCACCACAGCTTCAAGCTTCATTGCCAGGTTCATTTTCTGCGTTTAACGGAACGCCACTAGGTGCTAGCTTACTTAACCTAAGAAACTTAGGCAGTGAACGTACCCTTGTTATGGAAAATGGACGTCGTCATGTGTCGGGTATTGAAGGTACGGGCTCTGTTGACGTAAACACAATTTCAACCGCGCTAATGCGTAACGTTGAAGTACTTACTGGTGGTGCATCAGCGGTTTACGGTGCAGACGCTGTGACCGGTGTTGTTAACTTCAATATGCGAAGCGGTGCGTCTTTCGACGGCTTAGAAGTTCGCACACAATCTGGTGTAAGCGATGAAATGGACGCCAATGAATTCTTCATCTCATTGGCAAACGGTTTTTCGTCAGATAAAGGCGACTTAGTATTTGCTGTAGAGTATCAAGAGACAAGCCCTGTTTTTGCGCGTGATAGAGATTTTGCAGGCTCGGGCCTTTACACTCAAGTCGCTAATACCTCGGCAACGCAAACTGCTTTTGGTATCGATTCTCGCTTTGCTAACACATGGGTACCTGATTATCGTCTTCCTATTTCTAGTGATCGCGGCGTGATCTCGTTGACCGGGAGTGCGTTTTTCGACGTGCTAGATTCTGGCGGTGCAGCGGGTTGTGCAACACTTGGGTCTGCGATGATCCCTGCTTGTCAAGTTATCGGTGAAAATGGACTAAGAGCCTATAACCCAGGTGATGTGTATATTGGCCCGTTTGACGCAAGTGGCGGTGACGGTGTTCCAGGAAGCCCAGACAGTGAACTTATTCTCCCTGAATCAAAACGTATTCTTGTTCAAGCTATCGCAAATTATGAAATTAACGAATACGTGAATTTCTTCATTGATACTAAGTTTGTGCAAAGTGAAACCAAAGAGACCAATCAGGTAAATGGTTTCAATGACGATATTCCTATTTCATTGGATAACCCGTTTATTCCAGCAGAACTGTTGTCACAGATTAATCAGTTAGAGGCTGAAGGTGAAAGCGTAAGTCTAGTGATGTCTCGCGACGTGCTTGATTTCAACGCGACTTCAAATCCAGAAGCTCAGCGTAAAACCTTCAGAGTGGTCACCGGTTTTGACGGGTATATTCCTAATACAGAACTTGAATATGAAGTGTTTTATAACTATGGCCGTACTGATGCTGACATCACTAGCCGTCAACGTATAGAAGACCGTTATTTTGCAGCTATTGATGCCGTTATCGACCCTGCTACGGGTAATGCGGTATGTCGTTCTGACCTAGATAGCAGTGCACTACCACCAACATCTCCATTCCCAACGGTAAATGGCAACTTCGGCTTCTTAACGTTCCAGCCAGGTGATGGTTCGTGTGTACCAGTTAACCTATTTGGTAAAGACTCTATCAGCGTAGAAGCGGCAAACTTCATCTTCCAACCGGGTACAGACCAAAACGATATTGTGCAGGAGAACTTCCTTGCCGTGGTTTCTGGCACATCTGCCGACTTGTTTGAGCTACCTGCAGGCCCAATTGCCTTTGCTGTTGGTTATGAATGGCGCAGAGAATCAAGCGAATTTACGCCAAATACGTTTTCAGCTCTTGGCCTGACATTTGGTGAGTTGGACTCTCGAGCAGGCCCAACCAATCCATCTGATGGTGAGTACGACGTATCTGAGTACTTTATGGAAGCGACTATTCCTTTACTAGAAGGAATGGAGTTTGCAGAAAGACTTGAGCTTCGCGCAGCTTACAGAAGCTCAGACTACGACCCCTATGGCACTCATGACGCATGGACTGTTGGTTCTATGTGGTCGCCGGTAGAAACATTCAGTGTTCGCGCTACCTATTCAGAAGCGGTACGTGTTCCAAACATTAATGAGGCGTTTGCTCCAACATTTGCGGCAACCTTGGGTGCAGGTGATGACCCTTGTAACCAAAACTTTATTGGTGCAGGTTCTGAATTCCGTGAAGCAAACTGTATTGCACTAATTGGTGATGCAGTGGCTGACGGCAGCTATGATTCAACCAACTTCCTATCAGCATTCGTTGCAGGTACGACAGGTGGTAACCCAGATTTGGACCCAGAAGAAGCTGAGACGCTAACAGTGGGTACGGTTTGGAGACCAGATGGTGAGTTTGACGGCTTGTTTGACGGCCTTGTAGTGACGCTAGATTACTACAACATTCAAATCGATGGTCTTATTGATAGCCTGACAGGTTTTGATATTGCATCTAACTGTGTTGATGCGCCAACCATCAACAACCAATTCTGTGATGCGGTAGACAGGGATGCAAGTAACGGCTTCATTACTAACTTCCGTTCAGGCTTTATCAACCTAGCAGCTGTAGAAACGTCAGGTATTGATTTCCGCGTTGACTATGGCTTTGACTTAGCAAAAGTTGCCGAAACTGATGGCAGAATTGAGTTTAGTATCAATGGTACTAACTTCTTGAAGAACGATGAAGTACGTGACGTAAGTGCACCAGACGAAGTGACAGATGTACTTGGTACGTTTACGCGTCCTGAGTGGATTGTTAACATGAACGTAGATTACCTAATTGGTGATTTCGTTATTGGCTGGCGTGGACGTTACGAAGGTGATCAGTTACTTCCTGGTCTAGAAAACCAAGATATTGAGAACAACCCTGACTTCATTAGTCAAACGCATACTGGTTCTGCAGTGGTGCATGACTTCTCACTATCTTATAACTTCAAAGATAACCTAGAAGTTTATGGTGGTATTAACAACGCGTTCGAAGAAGACCCGTACTTAGGTACCCTTTCTCGCCCGGCTGGTCCGCGCGGAAGGTTCTACTTCGTTGGTGTTAACTACACCATGTAACAGCAACAAGTGAAAATTAAAGCCCGACACGAGTCACCTCGTGTCGGGCTTTTTGTTTTATGCAGCCTTCATTTTAAGCTTTCTATTGGTAGCAAAGTGCGCATTCTTTGTTGCAACGTACTCACGTAACGATTATGTTAATAGCTATATAACTGGTCTAACCAGATTAAGCTAGCTTTCTTTAATACAGATAAAGCATTAATTCATTTCTTGGGGCTTTTAAAAAGTCAGCGTGAACACGATGTCAAAAAACTATGTACTAAACACCTACAACAAATTTATTAAGCTGCCTTTTGGCAAAAAGCTGTTTAGTTGGTATTCCGCGCGCCGTGCGCCGTATTTTGGAACCGTATCGCCAATTATTACCGATATTAAGCCCAACTTTTGTGAAGTACACATTAAAAAACGTAGAGCAGTAGAAAATCATATTGGTACTGTTCATGTTATAGCGATATGTAACGGTCTAGAGATGGCGATGGGGTTTATGTGTGAAGCGTCAATTCCTAAGCATTTACGTTGGATCCCAAAAGGAATGGAAGTGAAGTATCCCGCTAAAGCTGATTCTGATATTCGTTGCGTCGCTGAAGTACCGGATGATGCTTGGAAGCCAGGTGATCTCCCTATTTCAGTTAAAGCATACAATGCATCAGGTACTGTGGTGGTTGAAGGCACCATAACCGTATGGGTGAGCGAAAAGCGTAAGTAATCAAAAATGAAAAAAGAAGGCCGCTTAAGCGGCCTTTTTCTTGAGGATAAATACGTCGGTTTTATTAAGTTTTTACGATGGTTGCTTTTCTGTTTGACAGTTTTTCAAAACACAACTAAGAATAACGAGTGAAGCGATTAAGGCGCTAGATCAGAAGTCTATTTCATTACATTACATATTCGTTGTGGAAGAGGTTAAGATGTCAGTGATCACTAAAGAACAAGTTACAAGAAAGCCCTTTGCAGACAAAAAGAATTATCCTTACGGGTTTGCTCGCTCTGGAGACTTTTCGATAAACGAAGCAAAGATGTTGCAAACCCATGGCAGTTTATTTGCCGCACTCGTTGACGGAAAAATAACGCCAGAGACTGATGAGGAGCAACAGTACTTGGAGTCGGCCCTTGGTCATCGCGAGCCAGCAACGCCTCAAGAAAAAGCATGGCTTAAGTATCAAGCGCGCATCAATCGCCCTAAAACGGCCAGCATTTATGGTTCAAAACGAGCGGCAGCAGAAGATGTTGACGATGACGACGATATAAGCGATAACAGTGACCTAGATATCGATCTTGACGATTAACCATCCTTACACCAAGTATATCTTCTCCTTGTTGTTAACTTGGTGTAAATAATTATCCTAATATTTGTCAAATTTACACTTAAGTCGAAATATTTATCCTAATTATTGCGAATATTGGGATATATATCTCACTTTTGCGTAATTTAGTGTTTTATCTTCCTATTACCTTAGTTATAGTCGGGGCATCGTCAACGTACGCTGACAAACCCCAACCCATTACAGGAGAAAGCACTGTGAAAATGATGTCGGGCGCAGCCATGGTGGTAGAAGCGCTAAAAGATGTAGGAGTGACACACTTGTTCGGTTACCCAGGTGGTGCCGTACTAGACATTTATGATGCGTTGTTCGCACAAGAAGATGTCAAACATGTCCTCGTGCGTCATGAACAGGCAGCCGCCCATATGGCGGATGGTTATGCACGTTCAACTGGCAAAACCGGCACAGTGCTCGTCACATCAGGTCCAGGCGCGACTAATACCATTACCGGTATTGCTACTGCGTACATGGACTCTATTCCGATGGTTATTCTATCGGGACAAGTGCCGTCAATGCACATCGGTGAAGATGCATTCCAAGAAACTGACATGGTGGGGTGCTCGCGTCCTATCGTAAAACACAGTTTCTTAGTAAAGCGGGCGGTGGATATTCCTGAAGCAATTGCCAAGGCATATTACATTGCAAATACCGGTCGTCCGGGACCAGTTGTTGTTGATTTACCAAAAGACATTGTAAACGTGGCTGAGGAACATCCGTATGTCTTCCCAAGCGACGTGACTATGCGTTCATACAACCCAACCGAAAAGGGCCACCCCAAGCAAATTAAGAAAGCGGTTGAGTCGTTACTTAAAGCAGAGCGCCCAGTACTTTACGTGGGTGGTGGTGCAGTAGCATGCGACGCGTCTGAAAAAGTGATTGAATTGGCTGAGAAGTTAAATGCTCCCGTAACCTGTACTCTTATGGGGCTAGGTGCAATGCCAGGCACGCATAAACAGTTTATTGGTATGTTGGGTATGCACGGTACGCTTGAAGCCAACAAAACCATGCACAATTCAGACTGCATTATTGCATTGGGCGCGCGATTTGACGATCGTGTGACGAACAATGTCGACAAGTTCTGCCCGCACGCTGATATTATTCATGTTGACATAGACCCCGCGTCTATTTCGAAAACCGTAAACGCGCACATTCCCGTGGTGGGGTCGGTAGATAAAGTACTTGATCAAATTCTCGGTCAAGTAAACAAGAAAGACTTGTCTGGTCAGAAAGACAAATTAGCTGATTGGTGGCAGCAAATTGAAACATGGCGCATACGTCAGTGCTTGAACTACCATCAGGGTGAAGAAGTAATCAAACCGCAGCGCGTTATCGAAGCTTTGTACAAGCACACCGATGGTAAAGCGTACGTAAGTTCTGATGTAGGCCAGCACCAAATGTTTGCTGCCCTTTATTATAAATATGACAAGCCTCGCCAGTGGATTAACTCAGGTGGTTTAGGCACGATGGGCTTTGGTTTGCCCGCTGCAATGGGCGTTCAGTTTGCGCACCCTAATTCAACGTCAGTGGTAGTAACAGGCGACGGCAGTATTCAAATGAATATTCAAGAACTGTCCACCTGTTTGCAGTACAACCTACCCATTAAGATTATTTCGTTGAACAACCGTGCTTTGGGCATGGTGCGTCAATGGCAAGATATGATTTACAAGGGCCGTCACTCACATTCTTATATGGATTCAATGCCCGATTTTGTGAAGTTGGCAGAGGCTTATGGTCATATAGGTATCAAAGTCGATAAACTCGACGAGTTAGATGCGGCTATGGAGAAATGTTTCAGTTACACAGATCGCCTAGTGTTCATGGACATTGCAGTAGACCAAAACGAACACGTATATCCAATGCAAATTAAGTACGGCGCAATGGATGACATGCGCTTGAGCAAGACGGAGCGAACCTGATGAAACGTATTATTTCAGTATTAATGGAAAACGCCCCTGGCGCACTTTCACGAATTGTAGGTGTATTTTCGCAGCGCGGTTACAACGTCGACTCGCTTTGTGTGGCGCCAACGGATGATGCGAGTTTGTCGCGTCTTACCATCATCACACATGGTGATGATAAAGTTATTGAGCAGATCACGAAGCAAGTGAACAAGCTTATTGATGTGCTTAAGGTGGTAGATTTAACTGAAGGTGCACACATTGAGCGCGAGCTAATGCTTATTAAAGTAGCGACGCGTACAGAGGCGGTACGCGCTGAAGTGAAACGCAACACTGATATTTTTCGCGCGCGCATTGTTGATGTGAACGCAAACAACTACACCATTGAAATTACAGGCACCACGGATAAGCTCGATGCTTTTGCAACCACTATGGGGCAATGCGCTGAAATTATTGAGTCTTCTCGAACTGGTGTATGTGGCCTAGCCCGTGGTGATAGAGCGCTTCGTCCTTAAGCGCAAATCCGTAATAACAAAAAAGGGCGTTTACGCCCTTTTTTGCTTTTTAGAGAATGCTTTGCACCTCGCTAAGCGTTCTCCTGTTTCAGTTAGTGTTTCCAATTACAATTATTCAAACGTGCCTTTTACAATGGCTTTACCCTGGGCCACAACGTGCTTGCCTTTCGCAATAACATGAACAATATCTAAGGTTGTCTTGTTGCATAGCACGATGTCTGCATCGCTATTTGGCTTTAGTTTTCCTTTTTGGTGAAGTTTCAGCATACGCGCAGGTGTTGTACTGACCACTTGAATGGCGTTTTCAAGAGAAACATTGTGCTCCAAAACGAGCGCTTTGAACGCGTCGAATAAACTCCCGACTTTACCAACTTCCAAGCCCACTAACATGCCATTATCATCAAAGACGGGCAAACTCGCGTTACCATCTGAGCTCATACTTAAATGCCGTGCAGTAACGCCGTTTGTTAGGCAATACGCTATGGCATCAGCAGCCGGAATTTCGCCTTCTTCAATAAACTGTTCATTGGTGCTTGTGGTCATATCAATAACACCGCCACTGCGCGTCCAGGCAATGCCGGCCTCTAGCAAACCTTGATTTCTGTTGATGTGAGTGGGATAAAACTGGCTTGCGGGTATGTCGGTATTGTTAATCACATCGTGTAAAAGTGAAAGTTGACGTTTCCCATCACCGGTATGGATATAAACAATTCCCGCCTTACCCGAAATCATACCGCCAGTGCGCGCTTGCGCCGCTACTTCGGCAAGTGCCTGCACCGTAGGTTCGGCAGCTCTGTGATCGGCAATCGCCACTTCACCTACACCAATCATGGCATCAATAAGCACTATATCGTCGGTAACACTACCAGTAATCGTACGAGCAGGTAAGTGATACGAACCGGTGTAACAATACGCACTAATACCCTCAATATTCAGTCCTTTTGCTTTAGCAACAAGGTCAGGCAAAGTGCGAGTGGTGGCATCGGTGCCTAATGCACCAATCACCGTTGTTACACCATGTAATGTTGCTTCAGTTAACGACATTTGCGGGGTACGGGTATGAAAACCTCCCTCACCGCCACCACCAGAGATATGGACCAAGCTATCCACTAAGCCAGGCAGCGCAATAAGATTGCTCCCATCAATAACGTTTACAAGCGAAGAGGTAAGCGAGATGTCAGGTGCAATATGGGCAATCGCATTGTTGGCGATAAGAATATCAACACTTCCTTGTGGAGACGGCGCATAACATTCTACATTTTGAATTAGCGTGAGCATTTAAGAGAAACCTATTAGAACGGCGGTGATAACAGTGAGTGACGCGAGCAAAAAAAGGCATGCGCAAAATTTAGCGATAAATTTTACCCATGTCGTCCAGCTAACACCAGCTACGCCTAAGCAGCCAATAAGCGAAGCTGAGGTAGGAATAATAAGGTTGGTTAAGCCATCGCCCAATTGAAATGCCAGTACAGCAACTTGACGGGTCACGCCAACCAAGTCGGATAACGGTGCCATAAGCGGCATGGTAATGGCGGCTTGCCCTGAGCCTGAAGCAATGAAGAAGTTAAAGATACTTTGAAATACCAGCATTAACCAAGCACTCATGACTGACCCTGTATGCGCCAGCGTGCTACCAGTATGATGCAGCAATGTGTTGAGTACCGAAGGCGTGGTGACATCGTCGCCACCTAACACCAGCACAATCCCTTTTGCCATACCCACAATTAACGCCGCTGGCAGTAATGATTGGGCACCACTTACAAAGGCGGCACTAATATCGTTCATTCGCATACGACCGCCAAACCACGCAATAGCGCCCACAATAATGCCCATACAGAAAAATTGTGAAGCAATTTGTGGAATGTAATAAGCGTGTAAAATAACCCCCCACATAACCCAAATAATGCAGGCAAAAAACGCAACAAGGATGATCTTATCTACTGTACTAAATGATGTTTTCGCATCATCAGGTTGCACAACGTTTTCATTCGGTATGGTGTTAGAGTGTGGGTGTTCACTCGCGAGTTTATTTGTATTTACTACTTTTAGTTGCTTCGCGTAGTGCAGGGTGAATAATAGCCCAACTACAGTAAATATGGCCCACGTTGCAATGCGAAACCCTTGCCCTGACATCAAAGGTACGTCAGCGATGCCTTGTGCAATGGCGACAGAGAATGGATTCATCCAACTGGTAGCAAAACCTATCTGGGTAGCGACATAGGTAACGAGTACGGCCATAATGCCGTTATAGCCCATTGCAGTCATTAAGGGTACCAGAACGATACAAAAGGCAATGGCTTCCTCACCCATACCAAACACTGCGCCGCCTAATGAGAACAATAAAAATAGTGCCGGTAGCAGTAAATTGTCGGCGTGCTGATAACGATTTATCAGTGCCATTATGCCGTTATTGATAGCCCCTGTTTGCATAACAATGCCAAAGGCGCCACCAACAATAAGAATAAAAGCAATAACGCCTACCGCTGCACCCCACTTATCGCCCGACACCATACCATCAAAGGCATAGTTAGCGATCCCCGTTGTATTGCCAGAACCGTCGAACAACACAAATCCGTGATGTGTCTCACTATAAGTAAAACTATCGGCATCTAATACCGTTTTTACGTCGCCAGAGGATGTGACAATGTCTTTTGTATCAAATGAGCCTGCAGGCACAAGCCAAGAAACAAGACCTGCAATCAAAATAACAAAAAACAAGATGACAAATGCGTCTGGCATACGCGATGTTGAAGGTGAATGTTGCAACCTTACCTCCGAGAATGAAAGAGGGCGTTACGCCCCCTTGGTGTCACTTATTGAAAATAGTAGCTAAACGCAAGCGTGTAGCGCGTACCAAATGGGTCGTGGTTATATGCATCAAAGCCTCTTCCAGAACCATATGCAGTTGGTGCATCGCGGTCAAATAGGTTGTCCACAGTTAATCGAATGTCGGCGTTGTCAAAGTAATAACCTGCACTAAGCGTTACCGTTGTCCAACTGCTGACATCTCGTTCTTGGTTTTCTTCGGTAATCGCACCAATATCTATTAGCTCGTCGATTTCGCGACCTCGCAAGCGGATAATGTCATCATCGTAGCTGCCAGTATAGAAGACGTAAGCACCGACATACCAGTCTTCTTCAACATAGAAAAGCTCGGCGGTTGCAACGGTTTCAGGGTACAAGAATGTGCCGGCGAGTGACTCTATTTGATCTGAGCCCGGTCTGTTGCGATCGTAAGTAAGATAGTGGGTACCAGATAACCCCAGCTCTAAGGTGCCGCGAGACATGTTAATGTCGTGCGTAACGTTCCAGTCAATACCTTCAAGTTCCTGAGTACCAGTGTTATCTAGCAATAAGATATGGTCTCTGAATAAAGGGAGTTCTGCAAAGCGCGGGTCATCAAAGGCCACCCAGGCATCTAGAATCTCAGTAAGGTTTGCACCGTCATCCTCTATGGTGTTTCCTTGGCTGTCAGTGACCAAACATAAATCTTCTAGATATGAGATGCCAATTTCACCTTCGTCTAGTACACCACAATGGCGCAGTGACGCGTCGGTAATGGCTTCGTTGAGCACGCCTGTCATGTTGGTATCGACAATATCTTCGTGATCGAATGTCCAGTAATCTACTGTGATATGCGTATTATCAGTAGGGCTGTAGGCAAAACCAAACGAGTACGTCTCAGATTCTTCAGCGCGCAGAGCAGGATTGCCTAACTCAAGTACGTTATTCCCGCGCACCGTACCTTGACCTTCGCAATATAAGTCAGCGACTGCGCTATTAACGCTACAGTCAAACGAGGCACGGGTAGTTCGCAGCTGTACGCCAGCTTGGGTTAGTGAAGGTGCTCTAAATGCAGTAGACCAAGAGCCTCGCAGCACAAGGTTATCAAGTGGTCGATATGTAAAGCCCACTTTGGGATTGAAGGTACTGCCAAAGTCATTGTAATCGTCAAAACGTCCCGCAAGGCTAATATCGAACTTGTCAGAAACAGGCATAAATACTTCGGTAAAAATACCCATCTGGTTTCTATCGGCAGCAGATGCACTTGAACCAAAACCAAAGACGTCGACAAGAAAATCATTTTCCGCACGGGCTTGAGAGTCAAGGGAAGGCATATCGGTAATTTCTTCGCGTCTAAACTCAACACCTGCTGCAAGTAAAACGGCGTTGCCATTGAATTGAGCAATCTCTCCGTTGATTTTAGCATCAACACCAAATACTTCGCTGGTACCATCGCGCGTCGGACGTGCTTGAGTAAGGCCTAAAATAGCGTCGTTTTGGGCGTCACCCACTAAGAATGGGTTGTACGCAGAAAGTAAGTTACTGCCCGCACAGCTTAAGCTGTCATCATCACTGTTGTATTGGGCAATGTTGCCATTGTCACACAATTCGCCGTGGGCGGCTGCTGTATACAAATAACGGTTGTAGATACCTTGCGTGGCAACTTGTTCTGATTCACTGCGAGAATACAGTGCACCGGCTTCCCATTCCCAGTCACCAAAATATCCTAGTACTGAGGTCACCAAACGGATGGCATCTGTCTCGATTTCAACGGTGCGCGGCGACGAGAAGCGTGCGTCGTATTGGAAACCCTCGAGTTCACGACCGGCCACCGTATCAAAAGGGTCGACATAAAGGTTATCAAGAATGCTATTTCGCGTTGTCTCGTCCAACACATCAAGGGCGTCCACACCTATCCACGCGCCTTCTTCGTCATCAACTTGGTTGATAGGTGCTGGTGTAGAAAACGACGTTGATTTGGTATGTGAAGCCAGCAAGTCTGTACGCCAGGTTAGATTGTCACCTTGATAGGTATAGGTGAAGCCACCAGAAAGGGTCTCAAGTGGCGTTTCAAAATAGTCATCTTCATTAGCGTAGTAAGCACATATTTCTTCGCCAAACTCTGTAATGGTTAACTCGTCAGCACAATTAGGTGCTGGCATCTCGTTACCGTCCCTGGCGCTGTTGAAGTAAATGTTGGGTTGGCCTTTCGCAAGATATGAATAGCTACTTTGCAAAATAGGCTCGCGGGTCTGCGAAAAGTCTGCTGCGCGAATTGCTTTTCTGTCGTAGTAATCGACAAAGGCAGTGAGGTTGCTGTTTTCAAAGTTCTTGCCCCACAACATTTGAAAATTCAGTGCGCCGTGATCGTTGCTGTTCGTGGTGTTTTCGTAGTTGGTAGAAAGCTCAAGGCCCTCGTAATCGTCTTTGAGAATATAGTTGATAACGCCTGCCACAGCGTCTGCGCCGTAAATCGCCGAGGCACCTGTAGCAAGAATTTCAACACGCTCTACCGCTGATGCTGGAATGCTGTTGATATCAACAAAGTTCTCTGTGCCTGCGGCGAATGAACTGGCTGCGATACGACGTCCATTCACTAACGTCAGTGTGGATGACGGACCTATTCCGCGCAACGACGCAGCGGCTTGCCCTGGTGGGGTTGATGTAGATGTTGCGCCACTTTGTGTTGTATCAAATGTGCCTACGCCACCGCGAGCTTGAGTCACCGTACGCATAAGCTCTGAAATGGTTGATGCGCCTGTGCGAGCAATATCATCTGAAGTCAAAACGGTGAGTGGTTGCGCACCCTCCATATTGGCACCGCGAATATTACTACCGGTCACCTGAATGCGTTCAACGGTCTCGTCTTCATTGACGGGGTCTTGAGCGAACGCCGCACCAGCAATACAAAAAGATAGGTAGCTGAGCGTGCCAACAGACACACTAATTCTGTGAAGTAACGTCGATTTTTTCATTATTGTAATTCCCATAACGCACACGGTCTAATGCCGCTTTACGCGCGATTCAACACTTGATTAAAGAGAAATTTGCTGCAAGACGCAGCGAGGCCGCTTCAATTAATTGAAGGGCTTAGAGGCTACTCGTCGAACCACTCCGACAAGTAAAAGTTTTGATAGCGATAGTTGCCAAGGTTGGCAGCTTTCTTGATCATCGAATAAAACCAGTGTTGTGACGAATTATGCATTTCGTCTGGGTAAAATAGTGTTTAACGGTGTTAACGAAACCGTTGACATTAATAATTAGTTAACACTACGGTGAATAAAAGTCAATCAAATAAATACGCCGTTGGATTAAATGAAAGTCTCTTTTTTGAACATTTTAAAAAGTGTCTGCAGGGCGCCCATGAAATTGCCTGTTAAGTTGTCTTGTTTTTTCTATATCTATGTTTTTTCTTGTTATTCTTTCGCTTCGCCTAATTTGATTTTGGCGGGTGGTGCACTTAAGACATGTGCAAGTCTGTCTGCTAAAAACTGCGATTCAGATCATGTTTTTGTTAACGCGAAAACACATGCTCTCTACGAAGTTAATGCAGAGTCGCTGTCGAGATATCGAAAGAACAGTACTGAGTTTGGTAAATTTGATGAAATTTTGTATTCAAAATTATCGAATATTTATTCATCTTTGGGTGGTGTGCAGTATAAGAAGAATGCATTGTTTGACGCCCTTAATGATGCAGGGTTTCACAACGACGACATTCGAAGCCTCTCGGATGTGAGCTATTTTTTACTTTTGGATTCATTAGAAGTCAGTCAGGTAGATTCGAAGGGAGAGCGTCTTAAAGAGCGGGTATCCCTTGCGCATACTAAAGAAAAAGCGTCGGTCGATGTATACAATGCTTTTCTACAAGCGGCAAAAGACAAACATCGCAAAAAGAGGGTTGAGCGGCGAGTAAGAGTAGGTGTGATCACCGCATCATCCCGGGACCCATTTGAAGCCGTAGATTTCTACACAGGGGTATTTAGTAACCCAGATATTGATGTGCAGTGGATACCATTAACACCTGCCTTGCAGCACGCCAAATTTGTAAGCGATATGGGCGGCAAGGGCTGTGAAAACTTACCCCACTTCAGGGCGCAGTTTACATTATTCGATAAAGCGCGTTTGTACCCAGAGCGTGCTGAAAAACAAACGGCTTGGTGTCTAGATGAAACGCTGGCACTTGATACCCTGGCTAATCTCGACGGATTATTTTTTAATGGCGGCGATCAAAGTAAAACCCTTGCCGCACTTACAACACCTACTGGAGAACCGAGTACCTTTTTAACTCATCTTCGAGCACTGTGGAAGGCAGATGCCATTGTTGTCGGCGGCACAAGTGCAGGTACGGCAGTTCAGGCGGGTGGTTTTGCAAATGGACGACCTATCCCTATGCTCACAAGTGGCGACTCAGAAGGTGTTCTTTCCAGTGGGGTTTTCGCCGTACCACCTGTCTCCCAGCGTTGTGAAGACGGCAGTGGTTGTGAAAATCATCTTTTGGATAATGCCGTCACACTTAACCCTCTAGGTGGATTGGGCTTATTTCGTTACGGCCTATTAGACACCCATTTTTCAGAGCGCGACCGAGAAGTAAGGCTAATCGCTGCGACAGCACAGAGTCAGCAACAATTTGGCTTTGGCGTTGATGAAACAACCGCATTACTTGTCGAACCTGAGACGCAAGCAAATCAACTTAGTTTCAGTGTTATCGGTAAAGGTGGCGTGTTTATTGTCGACCTTAGTGAAGGGCGCATAGAAGAAACGCGATATAAAGAAGAGGCTAAACGCATAATAGCCGGCTCAGCGAGCTTTGTGCCCTCGGGCAGCAAAGGCACAATTCGTGAAAGGGTACTAAATATCGACTTAGTGAAACAAGAAAACGCAATACCGCGCCACGCCAATAAAAAAGGTAGCGCTGACGGTGTGTGGCGGGAGCAGGCAATGCGTCTTTGTCGCAACGCTGAAGAAATATCGTGGGAGCACCTTGGCACAGCTCATGTACTTAAACGTTCCGCGCAGTCAGTGGTTCAGCGTAACAATTATTGTGGTTATGCTTATGTGCCATTTTTGGTGTTCGAGCCATAAGCGTATTTAGGTATCTTTCCCGTAATAGGCTTCAATGCGCAGTGCAACACCGTATGACGTCCTGAAGTCTTCATTACGTAGCCATAATACAAAGGGCTCTACTTCAAAGAAGAGCCAATCGCGTAATGTATTATTACGCCAACGCATTCCTGCGTATATTTCTTCAACGCGATAGTTTGGCTGGCTGAGTCCTTCAACCATAAAATGGGGAACGATAGCATTGTGTTCATCCACCGAATACAGGTGGTGCACTTCATGTCGCCAAAGCCAGTCGTTTGTATCATCTCTAAAATAAAATCGATTGTTCTGACGGAAAAGGTGCTTCTCGTTCACGTCGTATTGAAATGCAACGCCTGTCTCTGCGCCTAAGCGGTCCCGGGAGTAAAAGTAAAGTTCGCTGTCATATAGCATTGCCCATTGAGAAGACAGGGCTAAGGCATCGCGATAGCGGGCTTTTACATAAAGCTGGTCGCGTCTACCTGCGCCCACACGAAAAGAATAATGTGAATCTTGCTCTGGTCTGAAACGCAGTGCAATGGTGGTACGGTCCCGATCATTGTTATCAGTATTTCTCGCGGCGCGAATGGTATTGTCTTGCGTTTCATCTTCATTATCGCTGAGCAGCAAATCCACTCTATCTTCAAGCGCGGGAAGTTGTACTCTTATTCTAAATCGCAAATCGGTGTCGGAGAGCATGCCAGTGCGAGGCTCCCATGCAAGCTGCACTCTGCCTTCAGCGCGTGCCTGTTTGTGGGACGCGCGCGCGTCATCATCGAGAAAAAGGCCATCGAGTTGTTTGACCGTAAAATCCATTGAATCAGTAAAACTACGCTGCCAGATATCAAACCATCGATTATTGTTTTCAGCCTCATTTTGAGCGCTGTTTATCTGATAATCTGGATTATTGACCGACGCAGTATCGCTGGCCACACCCTGATTAGGCATCAACAATAATGAAGAACAAACGGCCACAATACACAGCATTGCTAACTAACTCCTTGTTAAATTGGCAATAAAAACGAGACTGCGAGTAGAGTAGAACTCACTACTAGAGCATCGCGCTTCATCAAACAAACGTCAATGATTATTCGTTGTCACAAATATTCAGGTGAAAGCATCGCCGTGCAATGGCATACTGTGGAAATTGATGTAAGGGAGATTATTTTTATGGGTGGAATTAGTATCTGGCAACTGCTGATCATACTGGTTATCGTAGTGTTATTGTTTGGCACAAAACGTCTTAAAGGTATTGGTACTGATTTAGGTGGCGCAATTAAAGGCTTCAAAAAAGCGGTGACTGAAGACGACAAAGACGCAGACTTTGAGCAGAACAAGCAAGTTGAAGAAAAATCAACGGCGGACACGGTATCTGCTAAAACATCGAGTGACGTTAAAGAAAAATCCTAATGTTCGATATCGGCTTTTGGGAGCTACTAGTTATCGGTGTGCTGGCGCTATTGATTTTAGGGCCAGAACGTTTACCGGGAGCTATGCGCTCGACTATTAATACAATTCGAAGCGTTCGCAATGTTGCCACTGGCTTTAAGCAAGAAGTGGAGCATCAATTGCGAGTGCATGAATTGCATGAAAATTTGAAAAAAGCAGAACAACAAGGGCTCAAAAACCTTTCACCTGAACTTGAACAAAGTGTTGATGAGCTTAAGAAAGCTGCTGAATCGGTTCAAGAACCTTATAAAAAACAATAGATGTCTGACGCTAACAACTTAATTTCTCACCTAATTGAACTGCGTAGTCGCATACTCAAAGCCCTTTTGAGTGTGTTGGTTGTGTTTTTGTGTTTGGCTGCCTTCGCGCAAGATTTGTATCAGTTGCTTGCACTGCCTTTGCTCGAAAGCTTGCCTGAAAATGCAACTATGATTGCAACCGATGTGGCGTCACCGTTTTTTGCGCCGTTCAAACTCACCTTGGTACTGTCTTTTTTCATTGCAATACCCTATGTGCTGTACCAAGTATGGGGATTTGTTGCCCCTGGTTTATACCGCAATGAAAAACGCTTGGTCGCACCTTTATTGTTATCAAGTACCTTGCTGTTTTATGCCGGTATGGCCTTTGCGTATTTTGTGGTTTTCCCTATTGCCTTTGCTTTTTTTAACAGTGTGGCACCAGAAGGGGTTACGGTAAGTACCGATATTTCCAGTTATCTTAATTTTGTACTGAAACTGTTTTTTGCTTTTGGTGTCTCATTCGAGATACCGATTGCCATTATTTTATTGTGTTGGACTGGGGTCACTGACGCCAAATCCTTACGCGCAAAGCGCCCCTATGTTGTGGTAGGTGCTTTTGTTGTAGGTATGCTACTGACGCCACCGGATGTGATCTCACAAACCCTACTTGCCATTCCCATGTGGTTATTGTTTGAAGTGGGTGTCATTGTTGGCGGCTTGTATGCAGGTCGATCTAAGTCTGATGAGGACGAACCCGAGCAGCGCCCTGACAACACATAGCAGTTATATATAGAAAGGAATAAAAATGAAAACACGCGCTCTTTCTCTAATCACTATGCTATGCGCCTTTGGCGCATTCTCAGCACAGGCTGAGACAGTGGGAGAAGCCTTACAAAAATGCCGTAGTACCGACAATAGTCTTAAACGTTTGGTGTGCTATGACCGCCTTGCCAAGTCGTTAGATCAGTTTGACGGTGCGAACGAGCTTGTAGGCACAGTGCAGCCGTTACCTGCTATTCGCCAACAAGGTGTAGCGCAAGCTCCACAAACCAACACGCCTGCAGATCCGGCCAGCGAATTTGGCTTAGAAAACAAGAAGAAGCCAACAAACCAGTTAAGTGAAGTGTCGTTAACGATAACGGATATTTCTAAGAGCTTGCGCGGGAAGTACGTAGTGACATTTAGCGACGGCTCAGTGTGGCAACAAACCGATGATACCTATCTTAATATCGAAGTTGGCCAAACGGTTACGATTGACCGTGGCTTTCTTGGCGCATTCTTTATGGGTGTAGAAGGTGTTAATAAGCGAATAAAAGTGAAGCGCCTTAAGTAGATGGCGTGGTTCGATGCTGGCGTCAATCTTCTGGATAGTCGATTTGACGCCGACGACGTAATCAATAACGCCAAGGATGCAGGCGTCACTAAATTATTGGTTATTACTACTCATCCCAACGAGTGGGAGCGTGCCTCTGCGCTTTACCAGCAATATCCAGAGCATTTGTGTTACACAATAGGTGTACACCCCCACAATGCAAAAGATGTAGAGCCGCATCATTACGACTTGTTAAAGCGCGCTGCCCAGCAACCAGGATGTGTAGCTATTGGCGAGTGTGGCTTAGACTTTAATCGTGACTTTTCTCCACGAGACACGCAAGTTTCCGTTTTTGAAGCACAGTTAACTATTGCTCAGGAGCTTGGGCTGCCAGTGTATCTCCACGAACGCGATGCCTTCGAACAGCAAATGACTATTTTGCGCCGATTTATGCCTGCACTCACAGGCGGTATAGCTCACTGCTTTACGGGTAATGAAAGACAAGTTCAAGACTATCTTGAACTGGGCCTTTATATCGGAATTACAGGCTGGGTGTGCGATGACAAGCGCGGCGTTGAATTGAGAGAAGCGGTCAAGCATATTCCACTAAACAGATTGGTGCTTGAAACCGATGCGCCTTATTTGTTTCCGAAAACGCTTAGGCCGCGTAAACGCAACAATGAGCCTGCGTTTTTACCTCATATCGCTAATCAATTAGGCGAGCATCTGCAGTTAGAGACTGATATATTGCGTAATTGCAGTTATGCTAATACTTGTGAGTTGTTTTCACTCCAGTAGATGTAGGTTTGTATGCGAATAAATATCAAAGCGGTGCCAAGGTATGACGCTGGGCTTATCGCAATTACTCTTGTTGCCGTTATCGCATTTATTTTTGTGGTGTCGAGCCTTTCACCACACACGAGTAAAGCACCACAGTTTTCCCAGTTAACGTACCTTACCGAATCAGACCAAAGCCATAGTTTTTCAACAATTACACGAATTTCTCCTGCGTTATGGCAATCCGTTTCCTCACCAGTAAATTTAGGCATGAATAGCCAAGTTCACTGGTTTTCGTTAGTTGTGCCGCCAACAGAAAGTGATGAGCAACGCTATTTACTACACATCGATTACCCGTTAATTGACCATCTCGATGTAGGGATATTTAGTAGCATTGGTACTGTACCGGCAGCGACATACGCCGCTGGCGATAGCCAGTCTATTACTTTACGCCCAATCAAACACATAACGCCACTGTTCCCACTGCCATTAAGTGCTGAATCTCAACGTGTTTTTATTCGCGTTCAAACATCAGGAACAATTAGGCTGCCGCTGCGAATATGGGAAGAGAGAGAGTTTCTCACGTACTCTGCGGCGCGAAACTTGGCTCTTGGCATTTTCTTTGGTGTGCTTGTAGCGATGGGCGTAAGTAACGCCTTTCTGACGTTTGCCGCGCGTAACGCGTCGTTTCTTTATTACTCGGGGTACGTACTGAGCTTAGCCTTAACACTGGCAACACTCCACGGCTATGGTTACCTCTATGTGTGGGTTGATAATGTGTGGCTACAAAGCAAAGCGCTACTCTTGTTTTCAAGCACGACCATTATGTTTGCAGCAATGTTCACACGTAGTCTCCTTCCTATACGAGAATTCAGTATAAAACTCGACAAAATTACGCAAAGCATAGCTTGGGTTTGCGCGGTAAACATCGTAGCGGGGTTTATATTCCCTTATTACCTTATGATAAAAGTGTATTTGCTGCTGTTAAGCATCATAGTCATTTATACCCTTAGCTTAGGCATTTGGTTAGCCATAAAGGGCGTTGTCGTGGCGCGCTATTTTACAATCGCATGGGCTTTTCTTTTGATTAGTGGATTGAGTGCCAGCCTAGATAACGTAAATTTGATTGAGTTACCTATTTCATCAAACAACCTACTTATCATTGGCGGTGCGGTAGAAACACTGATACTGGCACTTATTCTTGCAAATAATTACAGCCATAGCCGCGAAGACCTGATTTCTGCACAGCAGTTTGCGCTAGAGCAAGAGAAGCAAGCCAATATTGCTAAAGAGAATTTGCTAGAGGTTCAAAAGCGTTATCAAGATGATCTTGAATACAAGGTTGAAGAGCGCACCCTTGAACTTGAAATTACCCTAAGAGAGCTATCGGAAGTCAACCAGGAGCTAGAACGCCTTAATGCTATAGATCCGCTAACGGGTGTTCATAATCGTCGTCACTTCGACAAGCGGCTGCGTTCCGAAGGACGGCGCAGTAGACGAGAGCAAACTCCATTGTCACTAGCCATTATTGATGTAGACCACTTTAAACAAATTAATGACGGCTACGGGCATGATGGCGGTGATGCGTGTTTAATTCACGTTACACGGCTATTTCAGACACTTATTCAACGCCCAACCGATGACTTATGTCGCATAGGGGGTGAAGAATTTGCCATTATATTGCCTAATACGGACCTTGAAGGTGCGCGACACGTAGTAGAATCGATGAGAGATACCCTTGAGCAATCGCCATTGCTATACAATGGTGAGAAAATAGGCTTAACCGTAAGTGCTGGGGTTTCTACCACCATTATTCGCGACGAAGATCACGCCCAAGTGTTATTTAGGCATGCTGATGAATTGTTATATCAGGCAAAAGCAGCTGGCAGAAACAACGTAAAACACGATTATTTACAGGACAAACTATGACATCTTCTTCTTTCCCTCTACGCAGAATGCGCAGATTACGCGCTAAAGACGCATTGCGGGGTCTTGTCGCAGAACATACTTTAACAGCAGACGACTTAATTTATCCCGTGTTTGTTTTACCTGGCGAAAACGCAAGAGAAGCCGTGCCTTCTATGCCGGGAGTAGAGCGTCTATCGATTGATTTATTGCTGGAAGAAGCGGCAAATTGGGTTGCACTAGGTATTCGTACGCTAGCACTTTTTCCTGTTACCCCAATGTCGTTAAAAACAGATTGTGCCAGTGAAGCATTTAATCCAGATGGCCTTGCACAGCAGGCTATGCGCGCGCTTAAAAAGGCCTATCCCGACGTTATGCTGATGTCGGATATTGCACTTGACCCTTTTACTTCTCATGGCCAAGACGGGTTAATAGACGAATCGGGTTACGTGATGAATGACGAAACAGTCGACGTACTCATTAAGCAAGCATTATCACATGCCGACGCTGGCGCCGATATTGTGGCCCCCTCAGATATGATGGATGGCCGCATTGGCAGTATCCGAAAAGCACTAGAGGAAGCCGGTCACATAAATACCTGCATTATGGCCTATTCAGCGAAGTATGCTTCAGCGTATTATGGGCCTTTTAGAGATGCAGTCGGATCTGCTGCAAACATTAAAGGTGGCAATAAAAAGACGTATCAGATGGACCCTGCCAACACTGACGAGGCGTTACATGAAATAGCATTGGATATTGATGAAGGTGCAGACATGGTAATGGTGAAGCCTGGCATGCCATATCTTGATGTTGTACGACGCTGTAAAGAAACCTTTAAAGTGCCTACATTCGCATATCAAGTGAGTGGTGAATACGCTATGCACCAAGCCGCTTTTGCTAATGGGTGGCTAAACGAAGACGCGGTTATACTCGAGTCACTTTTGGCTTTTAAGCGTGCAGGCGCAGATGGCATATTAACGTATTTCGCGCCAAAAGCAGCGGCGCTACTATCTGAGTCGTAGCACAACATAAAGCCGCGATTATTCGCGGCTTTTTTATGGATAAGTCACTTAGGTTACTGGCAGATAAGTTCGCAGCCAGCTTTGTGTTGAAGCCAGCACTCGTTTGCCAATTCTGCATTAATCAATGGGTGGGATTTTAACCAGCCTTCAGGGAAAGTAAGCGTCCAATTGCTGTCATTACAGACCAAACTCACTTCTGGTATATGCTTGTTTTGACGTCGCAGACAAAGGACAACAGCAATGCGTAACACGCGCAACATTCCTTTGAGCATGGGGCGATAGTCTTCGTGATATTTTTCAAACAGCGATTTGTCCACGCTCAAACGATGCTGAGCAACAAGATCTCTAATGGCTGCACGTTGTAGCCGCGTAAAGCCGGGTAAATCAATATGGCTAAGGATGTATTCGCCGTGCTCGTGATGTCGCTTATATTCAATGTGAAGCCCAATTTCGTGCAACTGCGCAGCTGCACCTAAAATGGTTTCAGTATCCAAATGGCAAATATTTTGCTGTGCACACAGTTGGTGGCAAAGCGTCAGAGCAACTTGCCTTACATTGTTGGCGTGCTTTGTATCTACATGATAACGATGCATTGCTTGATTCAGGGTTTGCTGTCGACGATCATTCTCTTTAATGTTGTCGAGCATGCCGTAAATCAAACCCTCGCGTAGCGCGCCGCCTGAGATATTCATATGTTTGATTTCAAGCGCTTCAAACAAGCTAATAAGAACCGCTAAGCCCGAAGGGAAAATGGCTTTGCGATTGTCTTCTAAGCCGTCAATATTCAGTGTTTTAATGTGTTCGCATTCCACGCACTGTTTTTCTAAGTGATAGAGGTAATCTAAGCGAATGGCGTCACTGATCCCTTGCGCTACAAGTATTTCAGTAATGGCCTGAGGTGTACCCGAAGCGCCTAAGCAGTTTTCCCAGTCGAAACACAAAAAGGCATCGGCGACCTCGTCAATCAATGCCCGTGCGGCGGCCTTTGCGTTGACAAAATTATCCGCAGTAATGTTACCACCTTCAAAATAACGCTCCATAAAGGTGACGCACCCCATGTCTAAACTCTTTAGGTGAATGGGTTGCATGTCATTGCCGATAATAATCTCTGTACTCGCGCCGCCAATATCAATAACCAGGCTATTGCCTTGGTTTGCCGACGTATAAGCTACCCCTAAGTATATCTGGCGAGCTTCTTCTTCGCCGCTAATAACGTCTAGCTTGTGGTTGAGGATTTCCTCGGCTTTGCGAATAAAGACATGGGCATTGGTGGCTAGGCGCAACGTCGCAGTAGCCACAATCCTGATATTAGAAGAAGGTATATCTTGTAAGCGCTCTGAAAACACTTGCAGGCATTGCCAACCGCGTTCCATGCTAACTTCATCCAGTGCCATAGCGTCGTCTAAGCCTGCCGCTAACCGCACTTTCTGTTTTACTTTCCCTATAATTTGCACGCTTCCATTAACCACATGAACGATCACCATATGGAAACTGTTAGAGCCTAAATCAACGGCGGCGTAATACTCGCCGTAGGTCTGTGCGTCGTGCTGAAGTTCTGCCTGCATATAACACTCTTATTTCATTTACTGCTTTTACGCCTTGTGGTTGCGTTGTTGCGGCTTGCCGCGTCCGCGTCCATTGCCACGTCGAGACGAATTTCTATTATTAGGAGGACGTCTTCTGCGTGGCTTTGGTGGCGTTACATCTTCAAGTAATGCACTGCGGTCATAATCAGTAACCGGGATCGCTTTCTGAATGTATTGTTCTATAGAAGGTAAATTCAAAGCGTATTTTTCACAAGCAAAACTAATTGCTACACCGCTTTGACCTGCTCGGCCGGTACGACCAATACGATGTACGTAGTCTTCAGCGTCGTCGGGTAGGTCATAGTTAAATACATGGGTAACTGCATCGATATGTAGGCCGCGTGCCGCAACGTCGGTAGCCACCAAAATATCCAAGTTACCCTTAGTGAAATCTTCTAAAATACCGAGACGTTTCTTCTGTGGCACGTCGCCGCTTAGAAGGCCAACGCGGTGGCCATCGGCGGTAAGCCAGTCGGTCACCTTTTCACAGCTATTTTTGGTATTGGCAAAAACTATCGCCTTTTCCGGCCACTCTTCTTCAAGTAGCGTAAGTAGCAATAGTATTTTGTCGTCATCAGACGGGTAGAATAACTCTTGCGTTACGCGTGTCGCAGTAGTTTGTTCTGGCGCTACTTGAACGTGTGTCGGGTTATTCATATGCTCATAAGCCAACTCTTGTACGCGATAGCTTAATGTGGCAGAGAAAAGCATGCTCAAACGCTCAGTCGCTGGCGGCATACGGCGGAATAAGAAACGGATATCTTTAATAAAGCCTAAATCGAACATGCGATCGGCTTCATCGAGTACGGCAACCTGAATATTATTCAGCGTAAACACATTCTGTTTGTAGTAATCCAGTATGCGTCCTGTCGTACCAATTATAATATCTACCCCTTCTTCCAAAGTTTCCCGTTGACTTTGGTAACCTTCGCCCCCATAAATCAAACCAAGTGACAATCCAGTGTGCTCACTAAGCAATTTGGCGTCATTATAAATTTGAACGGCTAGCTCTCGGGTTGGCGCCATAATAATAGCGCGCGGGCCATTTGATTTGCTGTTCGCTGCATTTTCTGCTTTGCTTAGCAAATAGTGAAATGTAGCCACCAAAAAGGCAATGGTTTTACCGGTTCCGGTTTGTGCCTGGCCTGCTATGTCGTGACCGTCTAATAACGGAGGCAGAGCGAGCGCCTGAATTGGTGTACAATGTGAAAAATTAGCTGCCGCCAAGGCGTCAACAACCTTGCCGTTTATCGGCAGGTCAGAAAAATGAGTATCAGTTAAGTGAGTAGGCATAGCTTATAGCTTATCAGTGCTTGCATTAAAAAACAGTTTCTATATAACACTTATGGTCGGGCTGAGACAAATCAGCAACTGACCAAAAATGGAGAAAAGAATGAGCGACAAAATTATCCAGTTATCTGACGATAAATTCGAAGCAGATGTTATCAATGCTGAAGGTCCTGTACTGGTTGACTTCTGGGCCGAATGGTGTGGCCCGTGTAAAATGATCGCACCTATCTTAGAAGAAGTTGCGACCGAGTTTGATGGCAAGTTAACAGTTGGCAAGTTGAATGTCGATGAAAATAACGAAACTCCACCTAAATATGGTATTCGTGGTATTCCTACATTGCTGCTTTTCAAAAACGGTAACGTTGCTGCAACAAAAGTTGGTGCATTATCAAAAGCACAATTAACAGAGTTTCTTAACGAAAATCTGTAATTAATTGCGCAGTGAAGAAACCGGGGCCAAAATGGCGCCGGTTTTTTTGTTTTAAGCCCATTCATGAATCGAACGAGCCTATCAATAACAAAATAATTAACATTTCGGCAGTAAAACGCTGGACGTTGATTAAATATAGTGCTAACTTTTCCTCAGCGCTCATCCGAGCAGCATTCTGCTTACGCCCATATCCGGGTGATATCAAATCTAAACTAGAACAGAGTGACAATTAGTCCTGTAAGCGAAGTTCAAGCACAAAGACCCACCAGTATGAATTTAACTGAATTAAAGAATAAACCAATAAGCGAGTTGGTTGCCCTGGCCGAGGAAATGGGCCTGGAAAACATGGCACGCGCCAGAAAACAAGACATCATTTTCTCAATCCTAAAGACACACGCGAAAAGCGGTGAAGACATCTTTGGCGATGGGGTATTAGAAATATTACAGGACGGTTTCGGCTTTTTGCGTTCAGCTGACTCATCGTATCTTGCAGGGCCAGACGATATTTACGTATCGCCAAGCCAAATCCGCCGCTTTAACTTGCGCACGGGTGACACTATTGCAGGAAAGATTCGTCCGCCAAAAGATAGCGAGCGTTACTTTGCGCTGCTAAAAATCCGCGAAGTAAACTTCGACAAGCCGGAAAACTCTCGCAATAAAATTTTATTTGAGAACCTTACACCGCTTCACGCAGCCGACCGTTTGCGTATGGAACGTGGTAATGGCTCTACAGAAGACATCACCGCACGTGTACTAGACCTAGCATCACCCATTGGTAAAGGTCAGCGTGGTCTTATCGTTGCTCCGCCTAAAGCGGGTAAAACATTGCTTCTTCAAAATATTGCACAATCGATTGCGGCTAACCACCCAGAGTGTGAGCTAATGGTATTGCTTATTGATGAGCGTCCAGAAGAAGTAACTGAAATGCACCGCCTTGTACAGGGCGAAGTAGTAGCATCAACGTTCGATGAACCAGCTAGCCGCCACGTTCAGGTTGCGGAAATGGTTATCGAGAAAGCCAAGCGATTGGTTGAGCACAAAAAAGATGTGGTTATCTTGCTTGACTCAATTACCCGTCTTGCACGCGCGTACAACACGGTTATTCCGTCCTCAGGTAAAGTACTTACTGGTGGTGTAGACGCTAACGCACTGCACAAACCCAAGCGTTTCTTTGGTGCAGCACGTAACGTAGAAGAGGGCGGTAGCTTAACAATTATCGCGACTGCGCTTATCGATACTGGCTCTAAGATGGATGAAGTTATCTACGAAGAGTTTAAAGGTACCGGTAACATGGAATTACACCTTAATCGCAAAATTGCAGAAAAGCGTGTATTCCCAGCTATTGACTTTAACCGCTCTGGCACACGTCGTGAAGAGTTACTTACTGCGCAAGATGAACTACAGAAAATGTGGATCCTTCGCAAGATTGTTCACGAAATGTCAGAAATTGACGCCATGGAATTCCTCATCAGTAAGCTGTCTATGACCAAGACAAACGATGAGTTCTTCGATGCGATGCGCAGACAAAAGAGCTAATGCACTTTTGAATATTTTAAAAAAACGCCACTTCTTAGTGGCGTTTTTTTTGCCTATTCTTTGGTTGCGAAACAGGCAGAAGAAAGCCAGAACAAAAACAACAAAGTTAACCTAGACTACAGTCTACTACCCAAGTAGATGCCAATAGCGTACATTGACATTGGTAAAAAACCGCAAATATATAACCACCATTAGTCGCAAAAATTGCTATGTACTGTGATAAGTGATGTTTTCTTTTTCAAGATGATCTACTCTGTCCAAAACATCAGAGGAAACAATAATATGTATCGGAAATTGCTATCGCTTACCCTTGCAGGGCTTTTCACTGTATCGACTTCACTTGCCTACGGCGCTGATGTTGAGGCATTAGCATCTAAAGTTGAGCCTGACGTTATTAAGTGGCGACATCATTTTCATGAGTTTCCTGAGTTATCTAATCGCGAATTTAAAACCGCAGAATATGTAGCCAATTACTTGCGTAGCTTAGGGTTAGACGTTCAAACCGGTGTCGCAAAAACCGGTGTAGTTGCCATCTTAGATTCAGGCAAACCAGGCCCTGTAGTAGCGCTTCGTGCCGATATGGACGGACTGCCGGTTAAAGAACAAAATGACTTACCGTATCGCTCTAAGCAAATGGGCGAGTACAACGGTAAAGAAGTGCCAGTTATGCATGCCTGCGGTCATGACACGCACATGGCAATGCTTATGGGCGCAGCGAAAATTCTGACTGAGATTAAGGGTGAACTGAAAGGAAAAGTGAAATTCATTTTCCAGCCCGCTGAAGAAGGCGCGCCTGCAGGCGAGAAAGGTGGTGCCGAGGTTATGGTTAAAGAGGGCGTATTAAAAAACCCTGATGTAGACGCTATTTTTGGTCTTCATATCAGTGCAAATACCGACGTTGGTAAAGTACGCTATAACTCTGGCGGCACCATGGCTGCCGTCGATCCCTTTAAAATTGTAATTCACGGCAAGCAAGCACATGGCGCTTATCCGTGGAAAAGCGTTGACCCTGTAGTGACGGCAGCGCAAATGATCATGGCTATCCAAACTATCGTCAGCCGTGAAATTAAGGTCATTGATGATGCCGCGGTGGTATCTATTGGTTCAATTCACGGTGGTAACCGTTCAAACATTATTCCAAATGAAGTTGAATTGGTGGGGACAATTCGCACACTGAACAAAGCTGCGCGTGAGCACATTTACGAGGCCCTACCGCGAAAAGTGAAGGGTATTGCCGAAAGTATGGGGGCTGAAGCAGAGCTTACCTTACCGTTAGATTATTATTACCCGATTACATTTAACGATCCTGAGCTTACACAAGCCATGTTGCCAACCATGCAGCGCACGGCAGGGGAAGAAAACACCCTCTTGTCTAAACCAGTGACAGGTGCAGAAGACTTCTCATTCTTCCAAGAACAAGTGCCTGGTCTTTATGTGTGGGTGGGAGGAAAGCCACTTGATGTATCTGAAGAAGACAGCCCCGCTCACCACACGCCAGAGTTTTATATTGACGATTCTGGTATGAAGTTGGGCGTAAAACTACTCACTAACTTTACGTTAGATTATATGGCTAAGCACTAAGCTATTGGCCGGAGGCTCGCGTTGAAAAATAGTCGTTTCACTTTTTCATTTTCGTGGCATCTGGCCTTAGAAGCACTGCTTGTTTGTCTGGTGGGCGTCGCATTAAATGCGATTCCTGCTCCATTTGACAGCAGTGGTATTGCCGTATTTGGCGTAGGTGTATCGGTTTATGCTGCCCTGCGCTTTTCCCCTTTTATTTCAATTCCTATTGCCCTGCTTATTAGTATGCCTCTGTGGCTTACCGAGGGAAGTATTGTTGGCAAAGAAAGCCTGACATTACTGCCAATTGTTTTGTCGCTTTTTGGTTACAAAAAGTCGCTTAAGCAAGTCATAAAAATAGGCGCAGGCTTTTGGTCTATCGTCTTTCTGCCTGTACTTGTGTTAGAGCACTCACTGTACGATGGTGACAACGTTAACGTTTTATTTTCAGGTGTATTAGTCACTTGGGTGAGCGGTGTGTTTGGTCTTATTACAGGGCACTTTGCTTACTTAGCGCTACATGGATTAAAGCGACAGACATCGTATCGTTTTGAACGCGTAACACTACATTTTCTGTTTGGTTATTTTTTTGCTGGCTGTTTTTTTGTGGCCTCCATGGCTGTTATCTACCTGTCGGTAAGTATGTTTCAACGTCAACAAGAGCGCCAGATCCACAGCTATATGATGCAACGTGTTCAAGTACTTGAATATCAACTATCTGATTTTATTCGACGTCACCAAAGTGCCATTTCCGGTGCGGCGAAAATGCTATCAAGTAGCGCTTTTCAAGAGCGCCAAGATGATGCTGCAAATGCGCAGATGGCAATTCTTGCAAAGGAATACCCTGAGTTTTTAACGTTTTTGGTGACCAATGCGCAAGGTGATATTACCCAAGCGTACCCCCTAGATATGATGGACAAGGCACGTGTGAGCGGCTTAACGAATGTAGCCTACCGTCCTTATTTTTACGAGGTCATGCAAAATGGCCAGCCATTCCTTTCCAATGTATTTCAAGGTAGAGGGTTTGGAAACGACCCCATTATCGCGCTATCTGCCCCCTTAATGGATAGCACTGGTACACCACAGGGTATTATTGAGGGCTCACTTTCACTGAAAAGCTTTCAAGGCATTGACGCACTTAGCCTACGTGGTTTTTCGATGTTGATAGAAGATCAAAAAGGCGAAGTCATTTATGCGTCCCCTGGACTGGGTATGAAACCTTTGAGTAAAGCGCCTTTTTATGGGTGTGAGCCTAACTGTCCAGTTGAGGTGATTGGCGAGAACGAAGAGACAGTGCTGCTTAGATTTACTGGAAACCTTTCAAATGTAGATTGGAAAGTCAGTTACTTATTCAACAAGCGGCTATTGCTCGGTTCTATGAGTGGCTACTTATTGAAAGACCTAGTATTGCTGCTTGTTTTATCTGCATTTGGTACCTTTACTGGCTATATCGTTGCGAAGATGGTTGGCGCACCTATTCGTCGATTAGTACACTATATTGCTGAGTTTGAGCCCAATAAAGCCAATACAGCAAAGGTGCCACGTCGAGCGCTTCATATTCAAGAGCTATCCTCGCTTAACGATGAGTTTATGAGTCTAGAAACACGTCTTGTGGATGCATTTAATGACTTGGAGAAAGCCCGTCAAAACGAAAAAAGTTTAAACGTAGAATTAAACGAGCTAAACCAATCGCTAGAAGCGCGTATCGAGGAAAAAACACGACATTTGGCGCACGCCCTTAAAGAAGCTGAAGCTGCAAATATTGCGAAAACACAGTTCCTCGCGAACATGAGCCATGAAATTAGAACCCCAATGAATGGAATAATAGGCTCGTGTGAACTACTGCTAGAGTATGATTTATCTGAGCATGCGGCGGCGCGAGCGCGCACGATCTCGCGCTCTGCGGTAAACTTGCTAATGATTTTGGATAGCATTTTAGACTGGTCTAAGATCGAGTCGGGTAAAATGCTTATAGACCCAGAGAATACGAATGTTCAGGAGCTTTTCGATGCATCGTGTGAGTTGTATAGGCACACGGCGCAAAGCAAAGGATTCGACATCGCATTATCCATTTCATCCTCTGTACCTTCAGCACTTCATTTGGATGCCGGAAAAGTCAGCCAGGTGTTAAATAACTTGTTGAGTAACGCAATTAAGTTCACCGTCGACGGTGGCATAACCGTAGACGTGAGTTACGAAGTGGGGGTATTACATGTGACAGTATCAGATACAGGCATTGGTATTGAAGCAAACAAATTACACCTTATTTTCGATAAGTTTGAACAGGCCGATGCATCGACCACACGATATTTTGGTGGCACAGGACTAGGCCTTGCAATATCAAAAGGTTTGGTGGAGTTGCTCGGTGGCCGCATGCAGGTAGAAAGTGAAGTGGGTAAAGGCACTACGTTTACCTTTTACGTTCCTTGTGAGGTGGGTAATGGCATTGCGTTCAATGAACCTGAAAAGGTTGCTTCTCTGCCTAGTGATTTACGCGTGTTACTGGCTGAAGATAACGATATTAATGCCGAAATAGTAATGGATATGTTCGCATCAGAGGGCATTAAATGCTTACGCACGCGTAATGGCGCAGATACAGTACAAGCTGAAAAGCGCTACGATTTCGATATTATTCTCATGGATTGCCAAATGCCCGTCATGGACGGACAGAGTGCCTCACGACTGATTAGAAAAGAAGGGCGTAACAAAGATGCAGTCAGAATAGTGGCGTTAACAGCAAATGCCTTTGCTGAAGACAAAAATGCCTGCATAGCTGCAGGCATGAATGCACATTTGAGTAAGCCTATACGCAAGACGGTGCTATTCGACTGTATTGCCCGTGAACTTGCTAGCGTTTGAGGCAACGTCACCATTGGCTTTATTGGCGTTTTCTTCGCTAACAAGTCGTAACACCAGGTATCCAAGGCATGCAGAAACGAGTGAACCCGCTAGAATACCTACACGCTCATCAAAAATTTGATTAATACCCGTCTGTTCAAACGCTAAACCGCCGATAAATAAGCTCATGGTAAATCCCACGCCACAGAGCAATGCGCAACCGTAAATATGCTTAAAATTAAGATCGTCAGGCAGCTTTGCCATTTTTAGTTTGACCATAACGAAACAGAAAACAAAAACACCCACTTGTTTTCCGACCAACAAACCTAAAAAGATGCCAAAGGTTACGGGGTGAAAGATACCCTCTGGACTGATATTGCCAAAGCTAATACCTGCATTGGCAAAGGCAAATATGGGGAGTATGGCGAAACTCACAGAGCTATTTAGGCTGTGTTCTAATCGAGTGACCGGCGAATAGGAAGGATCCTTTGAATCGCGCATTGGAATAAACGCAGCTAATACAACCCCTGCCAGCGTAGCATGTACGCCTGATTTCAACATGGCCACCCAAAGTACAATGCCAACCAGCACATAGGCAGGTATATCCACGACGTTGCGGCGATTCATTTGCCACAACAACAATAAACAGCCAGCGGCGATAAGCAGTGCCCCCATTGTAATGTGCTCAGTATAAAAAAGGGCAATAATGACAATAGCGCCAATATCATCGATTATAGCGAGCGTCACCAAAAACACCTTCAAGCTGGTGGGCACGCGACTGCCTAGCAGCGCGAGAATACCTAAAGCAAAAGCAATGTCGGTGGCAGCGGGAATGGCCCACCCTGCAATGGCTACTGGGTTATCCCAATTAATGCTTACGTAAATGAGCGCTGGCAACACCATACCGCCCACTGCGCCAGCGGCGGGAAATACAATATTTTTGGGGTTAGAGAGCTCACCCTCGCAAACCTCGCGTTTAAGCTCTAAACCCACGTGAAAAAAGAAAACGGCCATAAGGCCATCGTTTATCCAAAGCAGAAGCGGCTTGTCGATAGCCCAACTGCCTGCCGAAATTTGCACGGGCATGGTAATAAGCTGGTCATAGAGCGTATCTAAAGGTGAATTAGCAATAATGAGGGCTAGCACAGTAGCTACCATCAACAAAATGCCGGGTGCAGCCTCTCTATTTAGAAAGTCAGAGACAACGTCATGCACTTCTTCAATAACCTCGTCAATGACATCTGGCTCATGCTGCTTGGACATCGCTTCACCTCTTCTCTCATTTGACCGCACGCCTTCTTACAAGTCGCACAGCGCCACCTCAATCCATTCGCCAAGGCCAGGTGGCTTTTATTCCGTTAACATTAAGTTTAGTTAATACGGGGATGTTGTAGCACAGAGATCAATTTTCAAATGCGTAGCGGTTATGTTTACACATGTATTACCTTAATCTTTGCGGTGGGATTTTGAACCGTTTTACGCTACAATCGCGGCCTTTCCGAAGTCGTCCATTTTACCTACCCCGAGGATCTCTAGATGGCAAAAATCGCGATTGTTATGGGTTCAACTTCAGACTGGCCTACTATGCAGCAGGCTGCCAAAATGCTGAAGTCATTTGGTGTTGAATTTGAAGCGAAGGTGGTGTCAGCACACCGTACTCCTAACTTGCTAGTAGAGTTTGCAGAAGGCGCTGCAGAAGCGGGTTTTAGCGCAATTATTGCTGGAGCAGGTGGTGCAGCCCATTTACCAGGAATGATTGCTGCACATACGCATTTGCCCGTATTTGGTTGCCCAGTAAAATCAAAAGCCCTTAACGGTCTAGATTCATTACTCTCTATTGTTCAAATGCCAAAAGGCGTAGCGGTTGGCACTCTAGCAATAGGAGAAGCTGGCGCAGCAAATGCAGGCTTATTGGCCGCTCAGGTCGTTGCGTTGCACGATGAAAAAGTACGCGATGCCGTTATTGCATTTAGACAATCTCAAACTGACACAGTTCTGGCCTCTAGTAATACGCTGGAGTTAGATGAATGAGAGTAGTAGTTTACGGTGCAGGTCAACTTGCACAAATGATGTATCTGGCAGGAAGCCCTCTAGGTATTGACGTTCAAGCTGTAGACGTAAACAACGATACTGTTGTGCATCCAGTAAGTAAGACGCCGTTAGAGATATCATTAGAGCAAGCACTAGAAAGTGCCGATGCGCTTACTGTAGAGTTTGAGCATGTTCCAGAGCGCTTATTAGAAGACGCCGCGAAAACAAACAAGCTTATGCCAAACATCGAAAGCATATTAGTAGGTGCGGATCGCGTACGTGAGAAAAAGCTATTGGAGTCGATGGGCGTGGCTAATTGCGAGCACAAGATCGTGACGCATTTAGATCAGCTTGACGATTGCGTTGCGCAACTGGGAAGCAAGTTGATTCTAAAAGCTAGTCGCGATGGCTATGACGGCTACGGGCAATGGCGTTTAGCCGATGCTGCAGACTTGCCAGCGCTGAAAAAAGCGCTGCATGGTTTGGATCTTGAGAGCGTGCCTCTTGTTGTCGAGAAAATGGTAGCGTTTGATAGAGAGCTTTCATTGATTGGTGTGCGTAACGCCAATGGTGATGTGCGCACCTATCCACTTGCTGAAAACTTGCACCATCAAGGTCAGTTACATGTATCAGTTGCTCCAGCAACTGACGTTGATGACGCGCTACAAACTCAAGCTCATGATATTTTTGTTAAATTAGCAGAAGGCATGGACTATGTGGGCGTATTGGCAGTAGAGCTTTTCCAAGTTGGCGAAACACTTCTTGTTAATGAACTTGCACCGCGTGTACACAACTCAGGGCACTGGAGTCAGTCGGGTGCGGTAACCAGTCAATTTGAAAACCACCTTCGTGCGGTTTGCGGCTTACCACTAGGCGACACATCTGCTATTGGTCCAAGTGCTATGGTGAATATTATTGGGTGTAGCAGTTTTTCTCGCGAGTTACTCAGCATCGATGGCAGTCATCTTCACTGGTATGGAAAATCGGTGCGCGAGAAGCGTAAGATGGGCCATATTAACGTGACCACGAATAGCTACGAAAGCTTAGGTGAGAAGCTGATGGCATTAAGCCAATATTTGCCATTGGAATACTTTCCAAAATTAGTTGGTGAAGCAACGCGATTAAAAGGTTGACACCAACGCGTTTATCGCTAGAATACGCATCCGCTGTCTAGGCAGCGGTTTTATTTAGTGTGCCGACTTAGCTCAGTTGGTAGAGCAACTGACTTGTAATCAGTAGGTCGCCAGTTCGATTCCGGCAGTCGGCACCATTTTTCTTTTAGCGCTTTTTTCTTAAAGCGTAATTACTTACACTGAACTTCGAAACACATCGGAGCGCTATGTATGTCGAAGTATCCCCCATTAGTTAAATCCTTTTTTCTTGTCTCATCAATTTTTGTATCAGCTTTAACGTCTGTTGCATTTGCACATCAACACCAAAACGATGAGCACGCTAAATCAGCAGAATCAAATCAATCGAAAACCGGTATTATGGTGATGGACGGATACGCCCGAGCTACATTCGCAATGGCAAAAACGGGGGCCGTGTACTTTACTTTGCATAATCAAAATAATGAACCCGTTACCCTGACGTCGGTATCAGTAGACAGCGCTGTTGCAAGTGATGCACAAATTCACACAACAGAAATGCAAGACGATGTCATGAAAATGCGAGAAATGACAGAAGGCGTGAGCGTTGATAGCAACGCAATGGTGTCTTTCAAGCCAGGTGGTTATCACATCATGTTGTTAGGACTGTCTAAAGGGCTTGAAGAAGGCAGTAATGTTGCTCTAACACTGACTTTCGACGAGCAACGTGAACTACACGTTATATTACCGGTGAGAAAGGATGAAAACGCAGGTCATCATCACCACCATTAAAAGACAGGGCTATTGATGGGTATTGTGAAGCGCGTTGTGATACTTGTACTACGCTTCATTGAGTAAGCCGATGAGCACAATCAATTAAATGCAAAATCTTTTTCTTAAAAACTACGTTACTATTTATGTAGATTTTAAAATTGAATTGTATTTTGTTTTTAATTCATTTTCTGAATTAATTTAAGGAGTGTGACATGAGCAAGATTGATATTGGTATTTCAGAAAGCGACCGTAATGCAGTAGCTGAAGGGCTTAAAAAGCTGCTTGCCGATTCGTACACGCTTTATCTTCAAACGCATAATTTTCACTGGAATGTTGAAGGGCCGCAGTTTCGCGAACTCCATTTAATGTTCGAAGAACACTATACTGAGCTTGCCCAGGCGGTTGATGAAATTGCAGAGCGTATTCGTACATTGGGTGTAGCAGCGCCAGGTACGTACAAGTCGTTTGCAGAGCTAAGCTCAATTGAAGAAGTAGAGGGTGTACCTGAAGCAATTGAAATGGTGCGTCTACTTACTCATGGTCATGAGCAAGTGGTTAAAACCTGCAGAGCGTCACTGAAATTAGCACAGGACGCAGATGATGAATCATCTGCCGCGCTTATTGGTGATCGCATGCGTGTCCATGAGAAAACGGCATGGATGCTTCGTGCAACGTTGCCAAAATAAGGTAACGGTTTATTGTCCTAAAATTGCGCTTTTAGCGCGATAGTTGGGTGAATTATCTAAAGGGTACAGCATAGCTGTGCCCTTTTTTGTATACTCGCGCGTATTACAATAATACTAATGTAGCCATGCTGCGCTACTGCACATTAAACCGAGGCTTCTAATGACAAAACTTTCTTCTGTATTGCTGACTACCAGCGTGCTAGCGCTTGGGCAATCAGTATTTGCTCACGAAAACCACGACCATGGTGTTACCGATAAAGACATTACTGTCACTACCCTTGCAGAAGGGCTAGAGCATCCGTGGGGCATGGCTTTCTTACCTAATGGAGACTTGCTGGTAACCGAGCGCGCAGGTGGTATTCAGCGTTTGTCGAAAGACGGTAAACTGTCAGGGCGTTTAGCCAATGTGCCTGCTGTAGTGGCGAACAATCAAGGCGGTATGCTCGATATTGCCATTGATCCAGATTTTAGCAGCAACAACACGGTGTACTTTTGTTACAGCAAAGAAAGCGAAGTTGAAGGCAAAAAGGGGAGTAGTAGCAGTGTCGCAAAAGCGACATTGACGGCGACAGGTCTAGATAACGTCGAGGTCATCTTTAGCGCTGACTCTATAGTAGACAACGGTTTTCACTTTGGCTGCCGTCTAGTATTTGATGCCGACAAGCAGCTTTACGTTACCATGGGCGACCGTTATGAATACATGCAAGAAGCGCAAAACACCAATAATCACTTTGGCAAGATTGTGCGCATCAATCGAGATGGAAGTGTTCCCACAGACAATCCGTTTACAGACGGTGATGCGCCTGAAGTATTTAGCTACGGCCATCGCAATGTGCAAGGCGTAACAGTCCACCCACAAACTGGCGACGTATGGGCAATGGAACACGGGCCTAAAGGTGGTGACGAAATCAATATTATTCGTGCTGGCGCGAACTACGGTTGGCCAGTCATTACTTACGGCATCGATTACAGTGGTGAGATCATTAGTGACAAAACTCACATGGATGGCATGGAGCAACCGTGGGTTTATTGGGACCCGTCAATCGCACCTAGTGGTATTACGTTCTACAACGGTGACATGTTCAAAGAATGGAAAGGCGATATTTTGGTAGGCTCACTGAAGTTTACTCACCTTCGCCGCATAGAAGTTGAAGATGGCAAGCCTGGCGAGCAATTCGAATATGTTCGCGACAACCAAGCACGTATTCGCGACGTTGAAGTTGCCCCAGATGGTGCGATTTACCTACTGACAGATGCGCCAAATGGCAAAGTATTAAGACTTTCTAAGTAGTACGTAAAATACCCCAGCCCAAGCGGGATGGGTACAAGAAACCAAAAAAATAGCCGGGTTATCTAACCCGGCTATTTCGTTTAACTAATGCTTAATCATTCTCTTTTGGCGATGTCGCATAGCGTTCGAACCACGCCAAAATATTTCCAACTTTCTGAATAAGCCGTGACGGGCGACTGGCAATGCCGTGAGAGGCGCCTGGGATTCGAACCATAGCAGCGTCAACACCCTGAAGTTTCAGTGCTTGATAGTACTGCTCTGACTCACTAATTGGTGTGCGGTAGTCTGCTTCACCCGTTAGTAACATGGTAGGGGTTGTAACGTTCCCAACGAGTGACAAAGGGCTGCGCTTCCACAGTTTATCTGCGATGTTCCAGGGCTTGTCGGCCATCCAGTATTGACTGAAATAAGGGTATGCGTCAGCAGTCAGTGCAAAGCTAACCCAATTTATAACGGGTTTTGCCACCACAGCTGCGGAAAACCTGTCCGTCATGCCAATCGACCATGCCGTTAAGACACCGCCACCAGAACCCCCTGTGATAAACAAGTTTTCGGTGTCTATATTGCCTTTTGCTACTACGGCATCAACAACATCCATCAGATCGTTGAAGTCGTTTGAGGGGTAGTTGTGATGAATAAGATTACCAAAGTCTTCTCCATAAGAGCTGCTGCCTCGTGGATTTGACCACACCACTACGTAGCCTTTTGCTGCCATCAATTGAATTTCCATGGCGAAGTGAGGCCCATAAGCCGCATGTGGCCCGCCGTGAATTTCCAAAATGAGTGGGTAAGTCTTAGTGGCATCAAATCCGGGAGGATAAGCGACCCACGCATCAATTTCGCGCTCATCATAAGAAGAGATAACCGTAAGATCTTCAACCTTTGCCAGCGTCTTATGGCCTAGTGCGTCATCATTAAGATGGGTAAGAACGCTATCCTGCTTACCTTTGCGATATAAGGCTAAATCACCCGGCATCGTGCGCGAAGCCGTGGTGTAAACAATGTCACCTTTTTTACTTATTGCGAAATCGCCAGAGGTATATGGGCGTCCAAATGCTTGCCCTCCAATAGCAATATCAAGGGGCTTAACGTCACCGTTTAGATTAACCACAGCCAATTTAGTTTCGCCGTTATCTAGGTAAGAAAATATTAAGCCTCGGCTATTTTGTCGCCATACAAATTGACCTAACGAACGGTCCAGCGACGTGGTTAAGCGCGTTACCTCACCACTTGCTAATTCCATCACCACCAAATCACTATTTTGATAAGACAGCTTCCTGTCGTTTAATTGCGTAAAAGCGAGATACTTACCATCAGGGCTTATAGACGGTCGACCTTCTGGACCCTCAATAGCGGTGACTTGTTCAATAGCCAGCGTTTCAATATTCACTTTATATATGTCACTAACAAGCGGATGCAGCGCGTAATCTTCACGGTGTGGCGTGGCAAAATAAACCCACTCATTATCATTAGAAAAAGATAGCGTGCCGCCACTAGGGAAATTGCCCGATGTTAATTTACGCGGTGTACCACCTTCGATGGGGAGCACAAAAATTTGATCATACCCTTCGCGAAGATAGCCCCTGCCATCACCGCGATATTGAGTTGCATCAATATAGGTCGCAGTCTCTGCCCAATTGGCCCCCTTCGGCTTTGATGGCATACCGGTGAAAATTGGCTTTTGTGGTGCTTCATCAAACAAGGTAAAGGCAAGTGTTTTACTATCGTTTGACCATGTGATTTGCCGTGGTGTTTCGGTGAGATTGGTCAGGCGGACAGACTGTTTGGTATCTAAATAATATAGGTGTAGTTGTGCTTTCCCTTTCACTGACTTGGTGTAGGCAATGTAATTACCATTGGGTGACAATGTTGCTTGCGACAAACTGACGTCGTCAGCAATAAACGGGCGGTGCTCTCCCGACTTTATGTTAACTTGCCACAGACGACTTTGTCGGCCATCCGTCATAATATCCATACTTTGTCGACTATATATAACCGTGTCATCGCTGATGAATTGTGGATTGGCAACAAACTCTAAATTAAAGGTGTCTTCGTATTGTAAAGGGTTAACAGAGGTTGACGGAGAAGACGTGTTGTCAGCGTCTTGCAAGGCATTTACTGTTGAAGAAGTAGATAACAAAAGTGAAAGGGCGATAGAGGATTTAACCAGCCTCCATCGGGAAACGTGTCGAGACGTCAACATATTGCATTCCTTATTCTTTTACACACGTACGAGCGCGATAGTTATTCTCTAACCTTATCGCGTTCTTTTTATTTGTGTAAAGATTGTGCGCCGAAGCAGCAGCTATACATGATAGGTTGCAGACTATGTTGTATGAAGACGCGTTAGCCTTTTAGGCTAATTCTGCCCAACAGAATATCTTTAAACATGACCCAATCGCCAATGAAGCTATAAAGTGGGTATTTAAAGGTGGCAGGCTTGTTTTTTTCAAAGAAAAAATGCCCTACCCAAGCAAATCCATAACCAACAACTGGCACTAGCCAAAGCAGTGTGTAGTTTGATGTGTAAACAGATAGCGCTACTACTCCAAGTACTAGCCACGAGCCTATAAAGTGCAGTGTTCTGCATGTGGCATCGCTGTGCTCCTTGAGATAAAACGGATAAAACTCGCTGAAAGACGTAAATTGCGTCGATGATTCGCTGTTAACACTCATAGTTCACCTTGTAGTTGCGAGGTTTCGGTTAATAAGGAATTCTGTTCAAACAGGTTATTTTCTTATCTATAAATATATTACATAGCTTCTGTTAACAGCAAATTAACATTATTGGCCTATACAGAATGTCGCGAAGCTGACAAAGTGAGGATATCTTGGCTCGCTCTTGAGTTTTATAGACTGATACCCCATATTTCACTCCAGAAGAGCATTATATAAAGGCATGTGTTATGGAAAATTTCGTTGCAAATCATCAGGCAACCATTGTTGATATTACCGTAGAAAACTTTCAGCAAATTATTGTTGAAGCATCACAAGAGAAGTTGGTACTTATCGACTTTTGGGCTGACTGGTGTGAGCCGTGTAAAGACCTTATGCCAATACTAGAAAAGCTGGCTGGCGAGTACAGTCAGCATTTGATTTTGGCCAAGGTAGACTGTGAAGCGCAGCAAGAAGTCGCTGCACAATTTGGTATTCGCAGTTTGCCCACAGTAATGGTAGTGCAAAATGGTCAACCTGTAGACGGATTTGCCGGTGTACAGCCTGAACAACAAATTCGAGAAATGCTTGCGAAATACCTACCAAATCCAGAAGACGACTTACTGGCAACGGCAGGAAAAGCGATTCAAGCTGGTGATTATGCGCAAGCCTTACCTGCAGCAAAAGAAGCGCTTTCACTTAACCCTGATAACGTGAACGCCAAGTACATGCTTATCGATTGTTATATAGAAACAGGTTCAATCGATGTGGCTAAGACACTGCTTGAAGAAATTAAGCTTGTAGACCAAGACTCTCGATATAAATCGCTAGCAGGTAAAATTGAGCTGGCTGAGCAAGCGGCTGATACGCCAGAAATTAGACAATTAATGGCAGCCGTTGAGGCTAACCCAGATGACCTTCAGTTAAAAATTGATTTAGCTGTACAGTTACAACAAGCCAACAAGGCCCAAGACGCCTTAGCACTTTTGTATAGCGTATTAAAGAAGGAGTTGGGTTTTGGCGATGCGCGAAAGCTGATGATGGACATGATGAACGCATTGCCCGATGGCGATCCACTAAAGTCGGAATACCGCCGAAAAGTATACAGTCTGCTTTACTAATTCAAGATACAAGATGGCCTGCATCGCAGGCCATTTTTAATTATTCCCACGCTTTAATGGTTTCACTCTATGGGGGAGTAGCCTTCTTTGTGTAACCAATTGAGCGCCTGAAAGTACTTATCAAAATACTCTCGTTCATAACCGACCACTTCAAAATCTCGTTGTTTTGCAGGGTGGGTTCGTTCTAATTGGGCGCGTTTTACCATACCCGCATCCAGCACATAGGCTGAGCGGCACAAGCCTCGCGTAATATTAACTTTAATAGCATCCGCCAGACATGTCTGGCATTCAGGCGTGGCCAATACCCAGCGTCTGCCGTCCATTATTGCAGCCCACGGCTGGTTGTCGAATTTAGAAACGATGTCGTGCATCTCTTCAACAAATAGCTCTGTCGTGCGTAAGTTCCATGCGCCGGTCGCAAAAACTTCAAGCATATTGCCTGATATATCAAGAGAATAGTTCCCGTATTTAGGAAAGCGCATAGTTAACCTTATAAAGCCAAAAGACCTTTGCGTATCCATATTAATACGCCTTAAGTAATTGTATAGCAGACTTTGAGTTGTTTGCAGTAGTAATAGGTATAAGAAATTAAACCTTTTGGGGTGTTTGTACATTAAAGCGGTCAGTTCAATTTACACTTTGCGTTGACAAACTCACGCGCTTCGCTGCCTAACACTATGCGAGAGCGACGCAAATTTGATAGGGTTTATGCGGTTTTTCTTTTCACGGTAGCTGTCCATGTCTTATCAGCAGTTTTATACGGGGTTTCTCTCAGCCAACACAACAAAGCAGCATTACGCTTGCCACAGCCATTATTTTTGGCCTGATTGTACGCGCGATGCCATGCTTGAGTACTGGGACGATAGTGCTAAATATGTCGATCATAAATGGGGCTATTTTTTTGAAACGTTAGTACCGGAACTGCAACAGCGCATCAGTACTATTTTAAATACCAACGCGCCCGGGCAGGTGGTGTTTGCACCAAACACACATGAATTGCTTTATCGCATTATGAGTTGTTTCGATACCGCTAAGCCGATAAAAGTCGTTTCTACCGATAGCGAATTTCACAGTTTTCAGCGCCAAGCAAGCCGTTTAGAAGAGCAAGGCGCAATAGAGCTAATTTCAGTAGAGACTCAGCCATTTGATACCTTTTCATCACGCTTTAAAGCGGCAATAGCGCAACATAATCCCGACCTTGTGTTTTTCAGCCACGTGTTTTTCAACTCAGGCTATGTCGTCAATGACCTAAATGATGTTGTAAACAGCGTAGCCAATGACGATACCATCGTTGTCATCGACGGGTATCACGGCTTTATGGCAAAACCAACTGATCTTAGTGATATCGCTCATCGCGCATTTTATTTAGCGGGTAGCTACAAATATGCGCAAGCAGGCGAGGGAGCGTGTTTTGCTCACGTCCCCACAGGTTGTAAGCTTCGTCCCGCCTATACGGGATGGTTTGCCGAATTTGGTGATCTTGACAAGCCGCGTCAAATAGCGGGTAAAGACGCAGTGCAATACAGCCAAGATGGAATGCGCTTTGCTGGTGCAACGATGGATTTCACAGCGCTTTATCGCCTGCGGGCAGTATTGCGCCTGTTTGAAGAAAACAACTTAAGCGTTGCGACCATCAATGACTATGTGATGCAAATGCAACAGCATTTTCTCAATGAGCTTAAACGGCAGGGGCACGGCGTATTGAACGAGGCTAACTTGGTGGTTAAAGATGCACATTGTCGTGGCCACTTTCTTACGTTTGAATTAGCCGATGCCAAGGTTACTCAAGCGCTTTCAGCGGCCTTAAAAGAAAAGGGGATCTTAACCGACTCCCGAGGTAATCGCTTGCGCTTCGGCCTTGGTCTTTACCACACCCCTGATTACATTAACTTAAACGCGTTAAGCGCACTATAGTCAAAAAGGATGAAGTATGGAGTGGCTATTACCAGCGTTTGCACTGGTACTCATAATTGAAGGTATTGGGCCATTGCTGTTCCCTAACAAGTGGCGAAATTATCTACTGCAGATTAGTCAGCAATCGAGTAATCAGCTAAGACAGATAGGCGGCACGCTTGTCATCATCGGTGCAATGTTACTTTTGTACTTTACCTAGTAAATAGACCAAGTGTTCAGCTTTTTTCATGGCTTTGATTGGTAATGCTATGAAAATTAATGCCTTACAGCGCGCATAAAAAATACAGGACTCGACATTGCTCGTTGGCCTGTATGCAGCGCGCAAAAATAATAGCGATTTCGTTGTATTTTTGTTCGAAAAGGGGGTGATCCTTGCGCAAGAATTTTGTAGAATCCCCGCCTAATTTTCTTACACATATGATTCATGGCAAAGAACGTTGTGGTACTCGGCACTCAATGGGGTGACGAGGGTAAAGGCAAGGTCGTAGACCTACTCACAGATCGCGCAAAATATGTTGTTCGCTACCAAGGCGGGCACAATGCAGGTCACACTCTAGTCATTGACGGTGAAAAAACCGTTCTTCACTTAATCCCATCAGGCATCCTTCGCGATAACGTTACCTGTATTATCGGTAATGGTGTTGTGCTTAGCCCTGACGCGCTTATGAAAGAAATTACCATGCTTGAAGAGCGTGGCGTTCCTGTGCGCGAGCGATTGAAAATCAGTGAAGCGTGTCCGTTAATTCTTCCTTATCACATTGCATTAGACGTGGCGCGCGAAAAAGCACGTGGCGCGAAAGCAATTGGTACAACAGGCCGCGGAATTGGTCCGGCTTACGAAGACAAAGTAGCCCGTCGTGGCCTGCGTGTCGGAGACCTATTCAACGCAGAAGATTTTGCGGCTAAGCTAAAAGAAGTACTAGACGTACATAACTTTACGCTTACCCAATACTATGGTGCTGAAGCGGTAGACTTTGACGAAACCTTAAAGTGTGCAATGGACGTTGCTGACATTCTTAAAGCAATGGTTGTTGATGTAACTGACGAGCTAGATAAAGCACACAATGCTGGCTTGCCGATTATGTTTGAAGGTGCACAAGGTACGCTTTTAGACATCGACCACGGTACATACCCTTATGTTACGTCGTCTAACACTACTGTGGGTGGTGTAGCAACAGGTGCTGGTTTTGGCCCACTTAAACTAGACTATGTACTTGGTATTGTGAAAGCATACACCACACGTGTAGGTTCTGGCCCTTTCCCAACTGAACTTGAATGTGAAGTGGGTCAACACCTAGGTGTTAAAGGTCATGAGTTCGGCGCGACTACTGGTCGTAAGCGTCGTACCGGCTGGTTTGATGCGGTAGCAATGAAGCGAGCGGTACAAATCAACTCAATCACAGGTTTCTGCTTGACCAAGCTAGACGTACTTGATGGCCTAGAAAGCCTACAGATTTGTGTTGGTTACAAAGACGCTGAAGGTAACGTAAAAGATGTACCTCCAATGGCCGCTGACGGTTACGAAAAAGTAACGCCAGTATATGAAGAAATGCCAGGTTGGTCAGACAACACCTTTGGTGTGACTGAGTTTGAAGGGCTTCCACAAGCTGCTAAGAACTACATTAAGCGTTTAGAAGAGCTTACTGGTGTTCCTATTGATATCGTATCAACAGGTCCAGACAGAAACGAAACCATCGTATTGCGTCATCCTTACGACGCCTAAGAGGCGTCGAAGCGCGCAAACCGAAATAGGTTTGTTTTTATTATTTATAAAGCCCAGCATATGCTGGGCTTTATTGATCTTGCCCTACAGAAAATCAATGTCTTACACCGAAACCTACGGCCAAAACTACACAGCGCTTAAACATTAATTAACAATTTAGTTGCGTTGAAGGCCAACATCCCTATTAATATAAGATACCAAGTAAATTGTTTCGTGCTTGCTTAAGCCATTGGAGCCTTCTTATGCCAAATAGACCTTCTCTTCATGCAGTTGAATCGGGTGTGTGTTTTGTTGATACCGTGCAAAAGCTGAATAACAGCTATATTACTGGCAAAACACAATCGTTGGATTGGCGCAAAACTCAGCTCAAGGCCCTAAAGCGTATGCTGGAAGAAAACCAGCATGATATTTTGCAGGCGCTGAAAAAAGACTTAGGCAAATGCGAAACCGAAGCGATGGTCGCCGAGCAGGGCTTTCTGTTATCTGATATCGATCATACTTTAAAGCACCTAGATAAATGGGTAAAGCCTCGTAAAGTGTCTACACCCATGGTGGCGTGGCCAGGTAAAAGCTTTCAGCAACCAGAGCCCCTTGGCACTGTCTTGATTATTGGCGCATGGAACTACCCGTTACAGCTTTTACTCGCGCCCTATATTGCCGCACTTGCAGCGGGAAACTGTGCAGTGCTTAAGCCGTCGGAATTAGCGGTAGAAACATCTGCACTTGTCGCCAAGTTAATTCCGCAATACATGGATGCCTCATGCGTGGAAGTCATTGAAGGGGGTAAGGACGAGTCGACAGCGCTGCTAGCATGTAAATGGGATCATATCTTTTATACAGGCGGTGAAGCCGTAGGCAAAATAGTGATGAGTGCGGCGGCGCGTCATCTTACACCCGTGACACTAGAGCTAGGTGGTAAAAGCCCATGCTTTGTTGACAAGAATACCAACTTAACGGTTACCGCAAGACGTCTAGTTTGGGGTAAGTGGATGAATGCAGGGCAAACTTGTATTGCGCCTGACTATGTCATTGTAGAAAAAGGTTTTGAACAAAAGCTTATCGATGCCATTAAGAAAGAATTGAAAAAGCAGTATGGCAAAGAGGCATTAGCGTCTCGCGATTACGGCAATATTATCAATCATCGTCATTTTAAGCGGTTAGAAAGCTACCTTGATAGCGTTAATGTTGTCTACGGTGGCGATACGGACGAGTCACGTCCTGCTATGGCACCAACTTTAGTACTTGAGCCCTCGCTAGACAGCCCTGTGATGAAAGAGGAGATTTTTGGTCCTATCCTCCCAATCATCACTGTAAACAGTATTGATGAGGGCATTGCCTTTGTTAATGACCGTCCAAAGCCTCTTGCACTATACGCTTTTAGTGATAACGATGAGGTGCTCGACCATATTATAAGCCATACCAGTTCAGGTAGTGTGTGTACCAATGACACCATGATGTTTATGACTAACCCTGAACTTCCTTTTGGTGGGGTAGGTAACAGTGGCATGGGCAGCTACCACGGGCGTCACGGTTTTGATACGTTCAGTCACTTGAAGACCGTAATGAAACGATCGTTTGCCCTTGATGTACCCTTTAGGTACGCACCATTTTCAAAGTTAAAATTATCATTACTTAAGAAGTTTTTGTAACAGGAGTTGTTATGCCTCAGCCATTTCATCTTGCAATACCCGTCACAAACTTAGATGACGCTAATGCGTTTTATGGTGAGTTATTGGGGTGTGAAAAAGGGCGTAGTGACTCGCAATGGATAGACTGGAACTTTTTTGGCCATCAGTTGGTAACACACTGTGTAGAGCAGATGCCTTCGCCGCCGTCGCACAATGGTGTGGACAATCATGCGGTGCCCGTTCCTCACTTTGGTGTTGTTCTTACAATGGACGACTGGCAACATTTAGCTGAAAAGTTAGAAGCGTCGAACATAGAGTTTGTTATTGCGCCTTATATCCGGTTTAAGGGGCAACCCGGCGAGCAAGCGACCATGTTTTTCAAAGACCCTTTTGGTAATGCCCTAGAATTTAAAGCTTTTGCCGATATTAAGCAGCTTTTTGCTAGTTAGCGTTACCTGCCATCAGGGAAGGACGCTTTTCCTTCCCTCAACGCAATCTTACTAATACGCGCCTCGCTTAAATATACTGCGTCGTCTGCGTGGTTTGAAACGATGATACAACAGCACAATGCCTGTTAAGGTGAAAAGCAGGGCACTAGCAGAAAACCCTATAAGCAGCGGGCTATTAAAGTTACTGCGATCTTTATAATCCATAATGTGAAGCATCCACATAAAATCGAACAGGCGCCATGTATCAGTGCGCACTCTCAACACGGCCCCCGTGTTTGGGTCAAGGTAGAAGTGAGTGTCAAACTCGTCATCAAATACCATCTGCCACAGCGGTGCTGTAAGGTTCTGCACTTCTTGCGGAAGTGTGGTTATTAATTCACTCGATTGAATATTGCCTTTCCCGCGATATTGAGCAAGTGCGAGCATCTTGATTGTGTCTTCACTCATCGACGTCAATTGTCTGCCATCTAGCGCATTGTACCGGTAAACCTTGTCTTTATCCTTGACCTGATAAACCGGCGTACTGACAAGCGCTCCGTCTTGGATTTCTAGCCTGTGGGTAAGTGATAATACTGCACTGTTATTGTGGGTGCTAAGTATGCTAGATGGGCTGGCTAAAGCGCTATGCCATCGGGTAGTCACTTTACTGCGCAGGTGGTTTCCTCTTACTTCTTCTATAGGAAGATAGGCCATTACCAAGCCACTTAAAAACCATAAAGCGATTTGTATACACAAGATAAGCCCTAGGTAATTGTGAAGCGCACGCATAAATTTGTTCATTGTAATTGTCTTATTTTTATTTTTATTTATCACACTTTATACAAGCAGAATGACTCGTAATACGCAAATTTAAAAGGCATTATGCAACACCCGTTAATCACAGGAGCGTGCTTCACGTGAAGAAGGTCTTAATATTAGTTGATGTCCAAAATGTGTATTACACCTGTCGCCAAGCATACAAGCGCAATTTCAACTACAACCATTTCTGGCAAGCAGTAAGTAATGAAGCTGATATTGAACTCGCTTTCGCTTATGCCATTGATAGGGGGGATAACAAGCAAAAAGAGTTTCAGAATATTCTGCGTGCTATCGGTTTTCACGTAAAGCTCAAGCCTTTCATTCAGCGAAGTGATGGTTCTGCAAAAGGCGATTGGGACGTTGGTATAACAGTAGATGCACTTGAACATGCGACTGATGTTGACGAGGTCATCTTGGTATCAGGTGACGGCGATTTTGATATTCTAGTGAACACTCTCAAAAAGAAAGGAAAAACGGTTAGTGTTTATGGCGTTCCCACACTAACCGCTGAAAGTTTACAAAAAGCGGCGTCGCAATTTATGCCTATTGAAGAGTCGCTATTGTTGTAGGCATCACGATACTTTTACCTCTGCCGCTTTTTTCTGAAGCGGCTTCAATACCACTTGGCGTGCGCTTTATCAGATGTACATCACCAAAACGCCGCTCATCAAGGGTATAGCCAAGCTCGGTTAAAGCTTGTTGAGTGTGCTCATCAAACCCCTTGTGCATGCGAATAGTATCTTTTGGTAAGAGCTGGTGGTGAAAACGCGGCGCGTTCACGGCCGCTTCTGCGTGCATATCGTATAGCAATGCATTTAACAACGACTGTGTCACCGACGATATAATGGTAGTGCCACCAGGGGAACCGGTTACCAATACAACGTCATCATTTTTTGTCACTAAAGTGGGCGTCATAGACGATAGCATACGCTTGTATGGTTCAATGGCATTCGCATCTCCTCCTACCGCACCGAAGAAATTGGGTACGCCCGGCTTGGCACTAAAATCGTCCATTTCATCATTTAGCAAAAAGCCCGCACCTTCTACAACAACGCCGCTACCAAAAGTAAGATTGATGGTGGTGGTATTCGCCACTGCATTACCCCATTTATCCATAATGGAAAAGTGAGTGGTATCTTCGCTTTCTTTTAATCCCGGTTTGATATTTTCCGTAGAGGAAATGCTCGTTGGTTGAATGTCCAACGCTCTTCGTGCGATGTAGTCAGGTTGAGTTAATGCATTCACCGGAACCTCAATAAAATCAGGGTCTCCCATATATTCGGCTCTATCGGCAAATACACGTTTGCCAATTTCAGACATGATATGAATGTACTCGGCGCTGTTTTGCGCGGGTAATTCATGAGTTTGGCTAAATGCCTCAAGCATACCTATCCATTGAGCAACAGCGACACCGCCTGAGCTAGGAGGTGGAGCAGTAACAAGTTCATATCCCTGCCAATTTAGATGAAGTGGTTTGCGCCATACTGCCTTATAGGCAAGTAAGTCATCATAAGTGATAAGACCACCATTTTGCTGCATAAAGTCAACAATGTGTTTGGCAACTTCTCCTTTATAAAATCCATCTTTACCTTTTGTTTGAATGGCTTTTAAGGTGTTGGCAAGTTCGGGCTGCTTAAACAGTGAGTTGGCAGTAGCTTTCGCAAAGTAGTCGTTGAAGTTACTTACCAAGCCTTTTTCTGTGGTGCGTGCAATGTATCGCTCAATATTATTGGCCAGCTTCTCGTGAACAATAAAGCCGTCCTCGGCTAGTGCCACTGCAGGTGCTAGAAGCCGCTCCCAAGGCAATGTACCGTACTTCTTATGCGCCGCCCACATGCCTGCTACGGTGCCTGGAATACCTGATGCTTTTGCACCAAATAACAACTCGTAGGTCTTAACGTTACCTTCATTGTCTAAATACATATCCCGATGCGCGCGTTCTGGCGCCATCTCGCGATAGTCTAGAAAGTCAGTAGTGTCTTCAAACTTGATGGTCATAAAGCCGCCACCACCCACATTACCCGCTTCAGGTAGGGTTACCGCTAAAACAAACTGCGCGGTAATTGCAGCATCTATAGCGTTCCCCCCTCCTTGCAGAACTTGCATTGCAGCATCGGCACTGTAACTGTCAGGCATAGCAACAGCATGTTGACTAGCACTCGTTGATACTGTTGACGCTTTGGCTTCAGTACTTTTTTCCTGCGGCGAATGTGAACATGCAATAAGGGTACTTAATACTAAAAAGGCAAAAAGTGGCCTTAGATTTCTGTTAATCCGTTTCACAATGACTGACCTCCTTTAACGACATTGAGCTGGTAAATTGAGCGGGTAACCTGCTACCCAATCATTAATACGCTAGCAATAAAATAGGCGACAAGTGTTAGTGCACCAGCAAACAGTGCATAGGGGAATTGAGTTTTAACGTGCGTTAGCACGTCGCATCCGGCCGCAAGCGAGGATACCGCTGTGGTATCGGAAATCGGCGAGCAGTGATCGCCAAATATGCCCCCACCTAAAATCGCGCCAATTACCAACGAAGGGGGGAGCCCCAAACTTTGAATAAGTGGAACACCAATTGGGATCAATATTGCAAACGTGCCCCATGACGTTCCCGTTGTGAAACTCATAATTGCGCCAGCAATAAACAGCATAGGGACAATAAGCACTAGCGGAAGGTATTCACCCACAATTCCCGCTACAAACACGCCCGTACCTAACACTTTTAAACTGTTACCTAGTGTTAGCGACAGTAATACTATAGTGACCAGTGGAAGCAGTTCACCCATTCCCTTAAAACCTATTTCAACGGCTTCTTGATGCGTAAACCGCTTATGTAGAAGCAGTAAAGCATAGGCAACTGCCGTTGCTAACGCAGTGGCGTAAAGTACTGATTTACTGCCGCTGCCTTCTGACAACACCCCGTTACCAGTAAAAAACATAAAGCCCACCATACTCAGCACCATCACTAGAAGGGGCACTAACATAAAGCGAGCTTTGGTGGCCGGCTCAGCACTTTGTGTTACTTCAGTGCGAGTCATGGCGTGCTCTTCCTCACGCATGGGTCCATGTACTTTATCTACTGAAATGGTGTAAGCCACAATGAGCAGTGTGAAGATGGCATAGAAGTTAAACGCTACACTACCCCATAGAATGGAGGCAGACGATGCCGGAAGCTCATAGGCATCAAGTAAACTCAATATAAAGGCACCCCAGCCATTTAGCAGGATCAATATACACACAGGGGCGCTCGTTGAATCTATGATATAGGCCAATCGCGCCCGACTCATACCAAAACGGTCGAATAAACCCCGCGCAAATATACCTGCTGTAAGCACGCTTAAATTTGACTCGATAAAAACGGCGATGCCGGTAAACATGGTTAAACCGCCAACTTGTTTACGACTTTTAGCAACCCCTTTATTCACTAAATAGTTGACCGTAGCGGTTACACCGCCAGAATCTCGAATGAAGGCCAGTAGTGCCCCTACCAATACAGAGAAAATTAACACTCTGGTGTTTCCTGGGCTTGAGGCAGTATCTACAACGCGCTCAATCGCATTGATAGGTGCCATATAGCTACCAGCAATATCACCATTCACCAAAATGAGCGTTTCAGCGCAAAGCACGGCAAGTGCCAAGGCCAAGATGACTTCTTTTTTCCAAAAAACAACGGCAATTGCCACTAGTGGGGGGATGACTGACATCCAATCCATACTTCTTTCCAATCTTGTTATCAGTGTGTTGTTAAACGGGCATGGCTAAACGCGCTAATTAAATTTTTGGTATCAGAAAGCCAGCGCATTTTAGGGTTATCCGAGCAGTTCGTTGTGCCGGAACGTATTGATTTATGGTAGCGTACCGTATTGTGTGCCGTGTTACCAAGGATAAGATCAACATTGCAATTCTCTTTACGTTTTTCATCATTAATCACGCACTGTTTGTGCTATTTCAGCGCAACATTACTATGCATATTTAGCAGTAATGCGCTTGCCCAAAATTCAGTGTTCAAGAGCCCAGAGTCCCCAAACGCGGTAGCCCAGAACGCGATACCCCAAAGTAAGATAGAGAACACCAAGCTTTCAGATAGTGAGCTTCGTACTGTAAAAGACAGGATAGGGCAGAAAATTATTCTCGATTTTCGCTATTTCTGCCAAGACAATACGCCATCAACGCGGTGTCGCACCCCACTAACTGAAATGCCTCCTGAGTTACTCGACGTATTAAGCAAACACAATATCGGTGGCATTATCCTATTCGCTGAGAACATCGTAGACGCTAAACAACTAGTGTCACTGAATTACTCAATGCAAAAGCACATGCTTCAAAAAGGGCGTCCTCCGCTGTTTATCGCGGTAGATCAAGAGGGAGGACGAGTGGCGCGTTTACCACCTTCGGTGTTACCACCATTTGCAGGCAATATGGCAATTGGTGCGACGTTTCAAAAACACGGTACTGCGTTTGCCGAGAATGTCGCACAACATATTGGCAATGCGTTGTTGCCGTTGGGGATCAATACTAATTTTGCGCCATCGGTAGATGTTAACAGTGAACCGAAAAACCCCGTTATTAACGTGCGTAGCTTCTCTGAAAACCCGCAACACGTTGCTGCACTTGGCCAAGCATTTGTAGGTGCTATGCAACAAACCGGTGTACTGAGCGCTATTAAACACTTTCCGGGGCACGGTGATACTCATGTAGACAGTCACAGCGGGCTACCTAGAGTAATGCATGACAAAGCGAAAGCCATGTCAGGCGATGTCGCTCCGTTTGCTAACATCATTAATAGCAATGCGGTACCCGCGATGGTGATGAGTGCGCATATTCAATATCCATCCCTAGATAGTTCAACGCTTGTTGATAAACACGGTAACCAGCAAATAGTGCCAGCAACGCTATCTGAAAAAATCCTCAAGCAGCTATTGCGTACGCAGCTTGGTTATAACGGGTTAATCGTGACTGATGCGCTTGATATGGCGGGTATTTCGCAATTCTTCACGCCCGAGGAAGCAATGATCAACGCGTTTAATGCAGGGGCAGATATTGCGTTAATGCCCTACACAATTCGAAATCAAAACGACATCCGTCAGTTTAGCCAGTTAATTGATAACGTCACTAAAGCGTTACTCTCTAATAAAGAAAGCAGAAATACGCTTAACGCTTCGCTTAATCGCATTGCTAAAACAAAGCAGCGCTTCGAACTACAACAGTTCGTACTAAAGCCGATGTCTTGGTGGTTAAATGAAGTTCAAGAGAATCTGGATAAACGCAATGTAAGTGCATTAACTCGCAAGGGTGAACAGATAAAGAAAGCGCTTTCTGAGGCATCAGTTACGGTTCTATACGGCCACAAAAAACTACCCCTAAACAGTGAAAAGTTACTTGCCCTTATGCCTGATACTGCTCGCTGTATCGCCTTTGAAAATGCACTTTTCCAGCATTTTGGTGAGGTCGGGAAAGCGCTTTCTGAAATTCAGTTTGCGTGCATACCTTTAGTTCAGTTACCCACCGCATCAATGATCAAGCGATTAGTAAACGACACTGACGTCATTATTGTGGGGGATATTACACCACTTCACGCAAATTATGAGTTGGGTGGGTTAGATAGCACGCACACTGTCAAGCAGCGAGCCAAGCAATCTCAGGTACACAATTTTGCGCAAGAAATAATGCAGCACGCAAAAAGTACGGATAAAAAAGTGGTTTTTGTGCCACTACGCATGCCCTATATTGCTGAGCAGGTGCGGCCATATACTGATATTGCGATTGCAACCTATAGCTACGTAATTAATGTACAAGACGCATCTTCGCAGGGAAACTTCAAAGGACAAAGTGTCACAAGTGAAGTATTCGATGCCTTAGTTCGCGTTCTGATGGGGAAAATACAAGCACAAGGACGTACACCAGTAACCCTGTCGGCACAATAACCTTCAGGTAACAAAAGCAGCATAGTTTCAAAAACGTACATACACTTAAAAAGCAAAATAGCGCACCAAAAAGGACAATAAAAGTGGATACAGCCAATTCATTCGCTTCACTACTCAGCGAGCTGCGTGTTTTCGTGCCACTGTGTATCGCACTGGTTTTTGTCGTCGGCACATTGACGGTGCTTCACTATGTTTTGCTTGGTAAACAAAGTCATCTTACAAGTGAGCAAAAGCTACCCCGGCAAGTAACCTTGCTTATATTGACCATTGTTGGTGCTGTAGTGATTGCGATGGCGCTGCCCGTAAGCGAAAGTACTCGCAACCAAGTAATCGCATTAATCGGTGTGCTGGTGTCTGGGGTTATCGCATTCTCTTCTACGACAATGGTTGGCAATGTAATGGCGGGCATCGTACTTAGAGTAAATCGCCCATTTAAAGTAGGCGACTTTATCAAAGTAGAGGGCTATAGCGGGCGCGTAACAGAAATGGGTTTACTTGACATAGAAGTTCAGACAGAGAGTCGAGAGCTCATCGCATTTGCTAACACGCTAATGGTGAATTCACCGGTAACAGTAACACGTGCTTCTGGGGCAATAGTCAGTGTTGAAATTAGCCTGGGTTATGACATTCACCATAGCGTCATTGAGCAGCATTTGCTAAAAGCGGCCGATAGCGCAGAGCTTAAAGAGCCTTTTGTGCAGGTAATTGCGCTAGGCGACTTTTCAGTAAGCTATCGCGTATCTGGGCTACTGCTAGAAGTAAAGAGTTTACTGAGTGCACGCTCCAGATTACATAAGTGTGTTTTAGACGCACTACACAATGCGGATATAGAAATAGTTTCTCCCGGTTTTATAAACCAGCGACCCCAGCCCGATGGCCTTAAAATGATTGCTAAAACACCCGCGATTTCAAACAGCAAAGATCACATTAAACACAGCGAATCTTCATTAGGAACTCAGGCGCCAGAAGACGTCATATTCGATAAAGCTGAAGACGCTGCAAACCGTGAAGCGTTGAAGTCACAACTCATACAATCTATTGCTGACATCGATGAAGCGCTCAGTGATGCACAGCGTACTGATAAAGAATCTTTAAAGACGCGAAAAGCAAAAATGGAAGCTAGGTTGTCTAGTATCGTTACACAACGAGATACGTCGGATGAATAGAATTCTTTTTAATAATGGGCTCTATCAAGTATGTAAGTATTAACTTTTTGGTTATTGCTCGCCAAAAAAACGCTTTTAAGTAATGACTGTAAGCACTCACTAATATGGACTGATTTGTGCGTCACTCGTTGTGGCATTTTTGCGACTCTTACTCCGGATAAAGCAAATAGGGCTTTCTTTTTTGCTTAAAAATTGCCACTTTTTCTTGCCAACTTTCCCGAATTTCACGGGGTGTTTTTCCTTCTTCTATCATCATTCGAAAGGTGTTAGTGCCTGCTAACTTATCGAAAAAATCAGGTCGAGTGAAAAAGGTGTTGTCCGCTCGATTGCTCGTTATAAAGTGGTGATATGTGTTAACCAAAAATTCGACATTAAGCCCTTCAATCAGTGGGGCCGTTTGCGTGTCATTTGCATTTATCAGTATGTTGGCATGTAAAAGTGTATTGTTGTGCTTAGGGAAAGGGGCTGCGTTATTGGCAGTAACAGGCACCTGTGCTTCACCTAACGACACAGAGGGGTGACCAATAAGCTGAAATGGGTAGTGTGTACCACGACCTACACTCACATCTGTGCCTTCAAAAAAACACAAGGTGGGGTATAAGCGAATGGCCTCATCGTTAGGTAGGTTTGGACTGGGTGCAACAGGAAGCGAGTACATATGATACCTAGAGTAATGCTTCACAGGCACTACAGTAAGCGATGATGTACTGCGAGTGGAAACCTTGACCCATTGTTCTCCCAACATCATTTGAGCTAATTCGCCAAGGGTCATACCGTGCAACACGGGTATGGGGTGCATGCCCACGAATGAAGAGAAAGGGCTTTCCAATACAGGTCCGTCAACAAACCTTCCGTTGGGGTTGGGTCTATCTAGCACAATAACATCAATATTGTGCTCATGCGCCGCTTTTAAAACATAATGTAGCGTGCTTAGATAGGTGTAAAATCGAACGCCTACATCTTGAATATCAAACACCAAGGTATCAATGCCGCGCAACATTTCTGCGGTAGGCTTTTTCGTTTTGCCATACAGCGAGTAAATGGGTAAGCCAGTTTTGCTATCGACTGCACTTTCAACTTTTTCACCCGCACCTCTATCACCACGAAAACCATGCTCTGGTGACATAACCGCGCGCACGTTTACACCTTGTTGTAATAAAGCGTCTAGCAAATGCACTTTGTTGGGCTGCGCCAAGGTGTGTGGATTTTCAATATCTGTTTCTATCAGCGCACTTTGATTAACCACTAACGCAATACGTTTGTTTGTGAGTAAGGGCAGATAAGTGTCAAACTGCTGAGCACCGACTATTGGCTTAGCGGTTCTAGCAACGTGGGTTGTTTTAACGAGGTTATCGCTGCTACAACTTGCGGTAATAAACAGGGTGAAGCACACCCACAAGCCCCATCTAAGTTGGCGAATATTGTGCTTATTCAACATCACGCTATTCGCCTTGCTTTGCTGCTTGTTTTGACGAAAGGACCGCTTTTCGAAGGAAGCCATTGGTGTCTTGTAGCTGTGAATGCGCTTCGCTCGCATTCATGCCAGTTAACACCATTAAAATGGCCACTTTGGCTTTGTTATCACATGCCAATAGCGCTTGCTGCGCGGTATCTTCATCACAGTCTGTGGCTTGCATTACAATGCGCAATGCGCGAGCTTTCAATTTTTCATTGCTGGCGTTCACATCAACCATCAAGTTTTCGTAGGTTTTACCCAGCGTTATCATGGTGGTGGTACTAATCATGTTCAGTACCATCTTTTGTGCAGTACCCGATTTCATTCGTGTGCTACCTGTTAATGCTTCAGGGCCAACCACAGGACAAATTGTAATATCTGCTTTTTCAAATATAGCGGCATCAGGACTACAGGCTATGGCACCTGTTACGCACCCCACAGATTGGGCATAAGCTAACGCACCGCTGACGTAGGGCGTTCGCCCACTCGCAGATATACCCACCACCGTATCGGCACGTGTTAATGCGATTTGCGCTAAATCACGTTGCCCGGCGTCTACGTTATCTTCTGCACCTTCAACCGCATGCTGTATGGCGCTCTCGCCCCCTGCAATTATGCCCACTACCACATCGTCTGGAACGCTAAATGTTGGCCTACACTCTACGGCGTCTAGTATGCCTAGTCGCCCACTGGTGCCTGCGCCAACATAAATAAGACGGCCGCCTTGCTGAATACTGTGCGCCGCGGCATCGACTATCTTTGCTATTTGCGAAATTTGTGTGGCCACTGCACTGGCCACTTTGGCATCTTCGGCGTTGATACGCGACAAAATGTCTGTAGTAGACAGGGTATCAATATCGAGGGTATCTGGGTTTCTGCCTTCAGAAACAATGCGATTCAATGAATGGGCAAGTGCGTGAAGCGAGTTGTTTGCTGGTGAGTCCGACGGCATGAATAAAACCTCTAATGTCCTGAATGCGTGGCTTGTTTAGCCCTTAGCGCGAAGATGCCAAGCATAACGCATAACGGCTTTAACAGTGAAGGCAATTGAATAGGCACGCTTTTACGCAACTCATGATACAATTTCGGTTTATCATGTTTAGTTACCCTTTGAAGGAACGTGTTTTTCTGTGAGTCGTCAAACGCAAGCTATTATCCACGCCGATGCGCTTCTACATAACTTTAAGCAGCTTGCCGCCGCTGCGCCTGCTAGCCAATCTATGGCAGTGGTCAAGGCCGACGCTTATGGGCATGGTGCAGTAAATGTGGCGCGTATTCTTCAGCATGTGTCTTCGCGATTTGCGGTGGCGATAATTGAAGAGGCTATTGCGCTTCGCGACGCCGGGATCACAGCCCCTATTGTGGTATTAGAAGGCGCTCATCAAGCAAAAGAGTGCCAAATGGCTTACCAACATAACTGTATTTTGGTTATGCACAGTAAAGCGCAGCTAGCATGGCTTGAGGCTTGTCCTGCCGATAGGCGTCCGCATATTTGGCTAAAAGTAGATAGCGGTATGCACAGGCTAGGCTTTGCGTTAGACGATGTGGCTCAAATTGTCACTACCTATCGCCACTTGCTTAGCGACGAAACCGTTATTGCTACACATTTTGCTTGTGCCGACGATGTGGACAATGAATTTACTGAACGCCAATTAAGCGCTTTTGAGCGCGTGGTGTTGCCACTCAATTTACCACTGAGCCTAGCGAACTCCCCCGCAACCGTAAATTGGCAGGCTAGCCATGGTCGCTGGAATAGACTTGGTCTTGGCGTATATGGCGGTAAGGTGTCTACGCAGGCACTTACCGATATTACTCTACTTCCAGCTATGACACTGCGAGCAAGTATCTTGGCGGTACGTGATGTACCTCAAGGAGAAGGTGTGGGTTATGGGCAAACATGGACTGCTGAAAAGCCTAGTCGCATAGCGACAGTGGGGATTGGCTATGCCGACGGTTACCCTCGACATTGTCCTAACGGCACGCCGGTCATGGTAAAAGGGCAACGGGCTAGTTTAGTGGGGCGGGTGTCTATGGATATGATCACCATTGATGTTACGCACATTCCAAAGGTAGAAATTGGTGACATGGTTGAGTTATGGGGAGAGCACGTGTCTATTGACGAAGTAGCGCAATGTGCAGGTACTATTGATTACGAACTCATGACACGCGTTTCTCAGCGCGTTCCCCGCATCGTGAAATATCTTTAGTCTAATACCATTAATGATTGTTAAGCATCGTTGCTACAGACAAAAGTAAAAGTCTATAGCCTTCAATGATCTAAGTAATGCATGCCACTTTGCACTCCCTCTATATACAATTTTATAAAGCACTATTCACCAAAAGAATGAGACGAAACCCTATCAGTTGAGTCTATACTGTGGATGCTTGGTAACAGGATTGCGGTGAATGTTTCACCTTCAACTGCGCTGAGCAACACTCAAAGTGAGGTTTGTATGCGTACTTCGTTTTCTCGTCCTAGAGTAAATCGTGGAGTAGTAAGTCGACCGTCTAGACCCGTTCAGAAGAAGCAATAGTCACTGGTTTTCGACGTTTAAAAGATACAAATGAGAGATACAAAAAAGCCCGATGCACATAGGTGTCATCGGGCTTTTTATTTTTATTCATTTAGTCAACATTACTAGTTACATGACGTTACGCCATTACCCGTTTTGAGGGTGCATGTCGGTATCTAAATTATCATGCTGTGGTGACACTGTTTGTGCCTGCTGCTTTTCTACCTGATTGGGAAAGTAGCGCTCAGGACGGTGGTTAAGTGAAATAACCATATTCAAACAAAACGCCGCCAAAATTGAGATAAGCACCAAATGCCACTGAATGAAGAACAGGGCACAAAGCAAAATGCTGGTGTCTACGGTTAGTTGAAATGTACCTGCGCGAATATTAAAGCGTTGTTGTAAATAGAACGCCATAATGCCAACGCCACCCAAGCTTGAGCTATGACGAAACATAATAAGCATACCGACCCCAATTAAAATGCCACCGAACACAGCCGCAAAAAATGGGTTCACATGGCTGATGTCCACAAACGCTGGGATTTGTTCAGTCAGCACCGATACCGTGGTAACGGAAATAAACGTGTTTAACGTAAACCGTTTACTAATTTGTGTCCACGCTAAGGTATAGAACGGCAGATTAATTAAGAAGAACAGTAATCCAAAATTCATATCTACGGCATAGGTACCCAATAGCGCAAGTCCCGCGGCACCGCCTACCATTAAATCTTGAGATTGAAAAAGAAACACGCCAAACGCAACAAACAAGCCTGCGCTTACCAGGGCGAAAACATCCTCGATGACACTGTGTTTGATTTTTTGCATAGGAAAAAGTTTGCGTTAAGAAGACACAGCGTAATTATACGTTTACAGCACAAAGGGTTACAGCAATGGGGAAAGTTAACTTGGGGCGCTGACAAGCAGATGGTAAGTTTGCCTTTACGACTTTTAGCACGCCAGTGAATGAGGTGTTGCAGTGATGTAAACGTTGCACCAAAAGGGTTCGTTACAACTCTTTACTCGACTATCGAGAATACCACTATGTCTTGTTTATTAAACTGAACACTGCACTGCATATACCCTAAATGAAGGGGGCTATACGCTTCAACCTTGCTACCATTTGCTATAAAGGTGGTGTCCCAGATGAGAAGATTGGCCGTATCTAGCTGGCGTAAAACACTTTTTTTAGACACGCCAGGCGTAAAGTTGTCACATAAGTAGATAACCTCTTTACGCGCTTCAATCCAGTAAAACGTGGTAGTGATTAGCAGAGCAATAGCGGCAACAGCCACAATATCAGCAATGATTGAGCGCTTCATAGCGTGCACTAGATGTCTCCTCTACAACAGATAACCCTATCCCTTACGCACTTTGAATAAGATCCCATTTGTTGCCATAGCGGTCTTTAAAAATGGCATAGCGTGAGCACTTTAGCGCAGCGTTGCTGCGATTAAAAGTGTACTACGTCGAAGTGTCGATTTTCTGTGATTGCACTAAGGGTTGTCAGTTTGGAAATGACAATGTAGTGAATGCCTTTATCGTCAGCCGTGTCTATCATTAAACACTCTTGGGCAACGCCCTGTATCTGCCTTATAGCAGTATTAAGTGCTTTTCCTGTCACGGTATTTCCGTCTTTCAATGTGGCAGCAACGTGCAGTTGGTACATACAGGCTATTTCAATATAGTCGTATAAGTGGCAGGCAATAGTTTCGCTTTTTTCCATTTTTCAAATGATCTTTTTGTAAGGTTTGCTCAGTAACCAAAGTACCGAAGGAATAATCCTAGTGTGGTACAACCTACTACGTTAGCGGGAATTTTTACAAGCTGCACCACTGCTCATAAATCTTAAGCTATGTCGTTTTATGATAAATATAGAGTGCGCTTTTACAAAAGGGTTCCCACTCAAATAAACACAGGAAGCGTTATGAGAAAGCTACTCCCCGCATTTGCTTTGGCCTTGTTCTCATTCTGCGCGGTAAGTACTGCGTGGGCAGATGAGTTGCCTTTTAACCTTACCGGACACGCAAGGGTTAACTACGGTCATCAAGACTGGCAGCTACCAGAATTTAGAGATGGATTTGAATTTGAGTCATTTAAGCTGGGTGTGTCGGGCGATACCGATAAGTTTAGCTACAAAGCTGAATACCGCTGGTATGAGAATGTCGACTTTAATACCGTACGTTTTGCTGATTTGACCTATCACTACGACGAGCGCACGGACATTACTGCAGGCATTACACAAACACCGTTTGGTCTACAGCCTTTTGCGAGTAATAACTTCTGGTTTTCGGTCAATTACTACCTAGGTTTTGAAGATGACTACGACGCGGGTATAAAGATAAATCATCAACGCGGCGACTGGGACTTTCAAGCGGCGTATTTCATGAACGACGAATACAACGACGCAGCGAAGTTTTCACGATATTCATTTGATGTTGCCGATGACGGTGAGTACCGCAACCAAGAAGATGGTCAATACAACTTACGCGCAAATTATTCAGCCAGCTTTATTCGGGGTGCGACAACCGATATCGGAGTGTCTTATCAATACGGTAACATTCTTAACTTAGATACCCTTGATGATGGAGACATGAACGCTTACGCGGTCCACCTTCGTCATACTCAGGGAAATGTAAAAGTAGAGTTGCAATATATTGATTACGAATACGACTTAGCTGTGCCAGAAGGGCAGGCTGACGATCGTATAGCGCTATCAGCGTTCACTTTTCCTTTCTTGGCAGCCGCCGATGGTGAAACTTATTCAGCAAACTTCGTCTACTCAGTGCCTTATCAGTTTGATCATATAGAGTCTGTCACTTGTTATTCAGAATTTAGCGCAGCTAAAGGGCAGGAAGCCTCAGGCAAGCGTTCATCACAGTGGATTAATGGATGTAGCTTTGGTTGGAGCAAATTGTTTGTGTATGTCGACAGCATTCAAGGTAAGAATATGTGGTTTTCAGGTGGCCCTGGAGTAGGACTCGACTTAGACGGTAGAGAAGAAACAACCCATCGGTTAAACATTAACCTTGGCATTTACTTTTAGGGGCATTTCAACATGATCATAAGAACACTTTTACTTGCGACCTTGTTTCTTGCATTTGTGCCTATGCAAAGTGCTGCACATGCATGGATGAAGCTTAAAATAGCCACTGCAGAATATGCTCCCTATACGTCAACCGATATGCAGCACGACGGTTATATCAATCATATTATTGCTGACGCTTTTTTGGAAACTGGCGTGGTAGTAGAGTTTGTGTCATTACCATGGGATGAGGCGTTAGAGGCAACACTGCGTGGCGACTACGACGCATTGTCGTATGGTAACTTTGTACGATCACGCGAAAAGGAGTTTCACCACTCAGCGCCAATCAGCGCTGAGAGCTTGGTATTTTATACTCACACTGACACTGGTTTAAAAACTTGGCAGACATTAGATGATTTAGCGTCGCTGAAAGTGGGCATAACCGAAGGCTACTTATACAACGACGAACTATCGGCTTTTATCAAAAATAACAACAACATTGTTAAGTTTAAGAGCGATAAAGAGAGTCTCGAGGCGCTAATAGCCGGTGAAATTGATGTGTTCCCTATTGATGAATTGACGGGGTGGTATTTGTTGGAGCGCGAATTTACCAGCGCCGAGCGCAGACAAGTGTCACTTGTTAAGCCATTTATTTCTACCGTAACCACCCACCTATTAGTCCCCAAAGGCGATACCGACAGTCAGCTTATCTTGTCGTTATTCAACAAAGGGCTTGAAGAGCTAACACTTGATGGAAAATTAACTCGCTTTAAGCGTTTGTTGAAGGAAGGGTACTATCAGCACCCTGAGAAAAAAGTGAACTATGACCGACGTTAGCGTGGGTAAAAATGAGTAAAAAAGCGCGGTGTTTATTCATCAATTAACGATATACTGTTGTTATTGTGTATAAATTAGTTGGCATTTAATGCACCGCACTTTTGGTTTTATTCCGCTTTGTCTTCTTACTCTTCTTTTACCTTTGCATGCATACGCGAAAAATGACGAGGTTAACGTTGATGTCTCGGGCTCTTTTCGAGTGCGTTACGAGTCACTGAATAGCCCTATTTTTTCGGCCCAACGAGAGCAACGTTCGCAAAGCAATCAGCGTTTATCAACGCGACTTGTCTTAGCAACACAGGTGTCTTACAAAAATATCAGCGCCACACTTGAGGTAAGAGATTCGCGTGCGTTTCTTGATGAGAATGACCCTACTTTATCGTCTAATCAGGTAAACACGTTAGAGCCAGTTCAGATGTTTGCCACATACAAACCGTTTGTGTCGCCAGCCAATGGTGATGACGTTGGTCAGGCTTTTGCCATATTTGCAATAAAAGCTGGACGTATGGAGCTTGATTATGGCAGCCGCCGATTATTGGCAAAAACTATCTACCGCAATGCGACTAACAGCTACGATGGTGTAGTTGTCGAGGGCAAGCTTTTCGATTGGAATGTCAATGGTGTGTACTTGTTACCCGTAACACGATTACCGAGTGATAGCGAAAGTATTGATGGCAACGAGCGAGCGTTTGACAAAAGCTTTAGTGAGCGAAAGCTATTTGGCGTATACGCAACATCTGCGGACAAAAATCTAAAGCTACAGAGCTATTGGTTTAAAGAAGATGATAGCGACACGCTGGCTACTCGAAACCGCGATTTATATACCTTGTCGGTTGATTATACCGCTGCTTTCGCAGACGGCTGGAAAGCGAACGGCGAACTGATAGGTCAGGTAGGGCATGCACATGAAACTGCCGCGCCAGATGATATAACGCAAAAAGATGTGTCTGCGTACTTGGTATTTGGCTATTTGGGAAAGAAGATTACTGACAGCACATTTTTACGCGCTGAGTTTGATTACATTAGCGGCGATAACGATACTACTGACGATACTATTTCAAACTTCGATAGTTTATATGGTGTCAGGCGTTTTGATTTCGGCCCCACTGATGTGTATCAAGGGATGCCTCGCAGGAATCTAAAAACAGTTGGGCTTCGAAGTGTGTCTACCTTTGGCTCTCAGCATAACCTTTTGCTTGGCTACAAGGCGTATTGGTATAACAAAGCACCGCAAAACGTAGATAGTTTTATTGGCCATCAGGTAGAAGCACGATGGCGCTATCAGGTTTTACCTTCATTGCGGTTGTCACTTGGCGGGGCCTACCTTTTCAAAGGTGATGGCTTTAAACGAGGAGACTACAGTGACAACAGTGCATTTATGTTTACTGGGGCGCTATACACTTTTTAGACATTGTCTACTACACCACAGGTATAGCGGCTTTTCTGCTCGCGTTTAACCTGATAAGGTGGCATTCGGCTTTTTCATTGTCATCAAGAGGTTAGGGTGGAGTCTGGGGTTCAGTTGTCATTGTATGCGCGATGTATCGCATGGTTAAAGTTATTGGGCCCTGGTGTGCTGATGGCAACAGCCGCGGTAGGCGGCAGTCACTTAGTGGCATCTACCCAAGCTGGCGCAAAGTTTGGCTGGCAACTGGCTTTACTGATCCTCTTGGTAAACGTACTCAAATACCCCTTTTTTAGAGCAGGCGTAAGCTACACCATTAGTACAAAGCAAACCCTACAGCAAGGTTATCTTAAAATGGGTAAGCGCTATCTGGGCTTAGCGTTAGGGCTAAATAGCCTAGCATCTGTCGTGAACTCAGCTGCGTTACTGCTATTTGCAGCCAGCTTATTGTCATACTTTATTCCTTTCGACATGGCCATCACGCTATCGTCATCACTAGTGCTTGGGCTTATTTTAGCTATTTTATTGGCTGGGCACTTCGAAGGGCTCGACAATATTGCTAAAGCGATTATGGGTGTACTTGTCGTAGCAACGGTTGCCGTATTCATTGTGGCCTTAGTCAATTATGACGGCACCAAAGTGCCAGCAAACCCGCCTTCACCTTACACTATAGCGAGCTTGGGTTTTCTGGTTGTGACTATGGGCTGGATGCCAGCGCCTATTGAAATTTCATCAATTACATCGCTTTGGTTAAAGCGCCAATGCACTAACACTGCAGTTACGCCCAAATCAGCGCTGTTTGATTTTAATTTAGGTTATGGCGTTACAGCACTGCTTGCGCTGTTGTTCTTAGGCTTAGGCGCGCTAATTTTATACGGTAGCGATACACCACTAAGTACAGGCGGCATCGGGTTCTCGCATCAGCTTATCAGCATGTATTCATCGACCATAGGGCAATGGGCACACTGGTTAATTGCACTCGTTGCTTTTCTATGTATTTTCGGCTCGGCGCTTACCGTGTATGACGGTTACGCACGCGTGGTGGCAGAGGCTATCACCTTGTTGCGCAACAACGACAAAAAGGCGCGCAACGCATTAGTCACGCCAGTACTGCTTGTTATGGCATTAGTCAGTTTTGTCATTGTAATGTTCTTTAAATCAGCGTTACTTGCCATGTTGGGGTTTGCCATGACATTGGCGTTTGTTACCACGCCTGTGTTTGCATGGCTCAATCATAAATTGGTGCAGCAAACTGCACTTCATCAAGACGCAGCGCCAAGTAGGTTTGTCCAAGCCCTTAGCTATGTGGGGCTTATCTACCTATTTGGCTTTCTGCTGGTCTTTATTGGCTGGAAATGGTTTAGCTGATTGACGCGTAAACCGGACGAGCTGCCGTAATACTCGCTACGCTGTCTTTAACGCGTGCTACTACCGATGGATCGTTAGGCGATTCAAGTACATCACAAATCCAGTTAGCCAGCTGCGTGCAGTCATTTTCTGAAAAATTGCGCGATGTTACCGCCGGTGTACCAATGCGAATGCCGCTGGTCACAAAAGGCGATTGTGGGTCGTTTGGTACCGTGTTCTTATTTACGGTGATATTAACACCATTGAGAATGGCATCGGCCTCTTTACCGGTAAGCCCTTTATTAATTAGGCTAAGTAAAAACATATGGTTGTCAGTACCATTTGATACAACCTCGAAGCCTCTTTCCATAAAGACTTTTGCCATTGCTTGTGCATTGGTTACCACTTGTTTTTGGTAAATTCTGAATTCTGCTGACATCGCTTCTTTAAGTGCCACAGCTTTTGCCGCAATAACATGCATCAGCGGTCCGCCTTGTATTCCAGGAAAGATTAATGAATTAAATTTCTTCTCTAGTTCTGGGTTCGCTTTACACATAATGAGACCACCGCGAGGGCCTCGAAGCGTTTTATGCGTTGTAGTGGTTACAACATGCGCCGCATTAATCGGTGAAGGGTACACGCCAGCAGCAACCAAGCCCGCTACGTGTGCCATATCAACCAACAGGTAAGCCCCCACACTGTCGGCAATATCTCTGAAACGCTGCCAATCAACTATACGTGAATATGCAGAGAAGCCTGCCACTATCATTTTGGGTTGATGCTCGTGTGCTAAGGCTTGTACTTGCTCGTAGTCTATTTCACCTGTCTCAGTATTAAGCCCATATTGAATGGCGTTATACAGCTTGCCTGAAAAGTTAGGCTTGGCACCGTGGGTTAAATGTCCGCCATGATCAAGGCTCAATCCAAGAATGGTATCACCTGGGTTTAGCAGTGCCATGTAAACGGCAGTGTTAGCTTGCGAACCTGAATGGGGTTGCACGTTCACATAATCAGCCTCAAACAACGCTTTTGCTCTATCAATGGCAAGTTGCTCTACCTTATCGACTGCTTCACAGCCGCCGTAATAACGCTTGGCAGGGTAACCTTCAGCATATTTATTGGTGAGTTGGCTTCCTTGTGCTTGCATTACCGCACGACTGGTATAGTTCTCCGATGCGATAAGCTCGATATGATGTTCTTGTCGAGTATCTTCTTGTGCAATAAATTCGGCAATATCTGAGTCGATGTCGCTCAAGTTGTGGTTAAGGTTATTCATTCTTGCTCCCGATTTTTATAGCGTTTTAACCTTTGTTTTAGAGAAACAGTAGTCGGTACGCCTTACTTGTTGTGTAAATCGATAGTAGAAGTCGAAAAAGAATAAATAAAATTAATAAAAAATATGGCATCATAACTTTATTAAATGTGTGCCTGATGAACTTGTGCCTACTATGAAAAATTTGTCCATCGATTTTTTACGCTCTTTTGTGATCATTGCCCAAACGGGTAGCTACACACAATGTGCTGAACAGCTTCAGCGCACGCAGCCTGCTATCAGTTTACAAATCAAAAAATTAGAAGAAATGGTGGGAGAAAAATTGTTTTCCCGCGATAAGAACAAATTGTCGCTGACAGTGGCAGGCAGCAAGCTTCTTACCTATGGCGAGAAAATGGTAGCGCTTAACGATCAAGCCATGGCAGAGTTTGGCAAGCCGCAAGTGACTGGCAATATTCGACTGGGGATCCCAAGCGAGTTTTCGACAATTTTGATGCCAAAGATCATTCGTCGATTTACACAAACCTATCCTGAAATCTCGCTAGAAGTGCACTGCGCGTTAAGTAAAGACTTACTTAGTGAGCCATTAAAAAGCCAGTTTGACTTGATTTTATCATTGCAAGAAACCCCTGATCCTCAACAAGATGGTTACATTACAACCGACCAATTGGTGTGGGTGGGCAGTCAGCGATTCGTAAATAGCATTCCACATAAGTTACCGCTTATTGCAGCACCTAATCCATGTACCTATCGTAAACGTGCAATTAACTTACTTAGCGCCGCGAAAAAACCATGGCAGGTGGTGTACACCATTGCTGATTTAAATGGCATTCAAACGGCAATTAATGAAGGGCTGGGTATTACGGTGTTGGCAAAAAGTTCAGTACCACCCGGTTTACATATTTTACCGAGTTCAGCTGACTTGCCAGAACTCGGTCATATGGGTGTGTGTTTGGTTAACCCTCAAAAAGTAACTTCAAAAGCCATCAGTTTGCTGGCCGACACCATCATTAATGAGGTTGCTAATTTTTAGGCTTTCTTAACAAATTGAGCCGTTAGCATCATTTCGCCAGCGCCGTCCACTTTGCAATCTAGCTGGTGGTCTTTACCTTCTTTAACGTGACGAATAACGGCTTTAGTCCCAATTTTCAAAATAAGAGAGCTACCTTTAACTTTGAGATCTTTAGCCAACGTGATTTTGTCGCCAGCAACCAACGGCGTGCCATTAGCGTCGTTAGCCGAGACTTCCTCTTCTACGTCATTTGGATTCCACTCGTGACCGCACTCTGGACAAATAAGCAGAGCTTGATCTTCATAAACGTATTCAGACTGACAATGAGGGCAAGGAGGTAACGACATAATAAATTTCTCGATGGTGGCAACTAAGTGCCAAATTTTCTAAAGGGCCCGGGTCATAAAGTGACTGTTTGGATCTAGTGTGTAATGGCTAAAAGGCCCACAGTCTTCAAACTGAAATTTTTTGTATAGTTGACGGGCGGCAGAAAAATAGTCCTGAGTGCCTGTTTCTAAACTAACCGAGCTAAACCCCGCTATTTTCGCATGTTCTAAGGCAAAAAGTAATAGTTGCGACGCAACGCCTTGCCCTCGAAAGGTCCTTGAGGTTCGCATAGACTTAAGCTCGCAGTCGGTAGAATTGAGGGCTTTAATGGCAACGCAGCCTGCTAAATCTTTACCCATCCACCCACTGAAAAACGTAATGTTATCAGCTTTTAGTGCTTGTACATCTAGCGCATGAACGCTTTCTGGTGGTGAAGTAGCAAACATATCCGCTAAATGTTCTTCAAGTAGCGCGATAACTTCACCGCCAGAAAGGTCATCAATTTTTATAAATAGCTTAGTCACAGTGTTGTTGCGCCCGCGTAATTTTTCGTTGCAGCGCTGGCGCAATAGGTAAGCGCTTAAACGGACTAATATTGCTTCCGCCAGTGTTCCCCGCAGGTACTAAACCAAAAGCGGTTTTGCTTGCTGCGCCCAATATGCGAACAACTTGACCAAATACCTCTGACATGTTGTGTTGCTTAATACCCCACTTCAACATTAAGGCATGGGTGTAAACGTGCCAGCGGGTTGATGACTGTCCTAAAACATGCGCATTTTCCAAGTGGATAAACGCGGCGTGGTATTGTTTGCGCTGTTCTAGCTGTTTAGCTACCGCAACTTCACGTAATACCGAAAAGGCAATATGTTTTGAAAAGGAACTCATAGTGTTCTCTCATGTAGTGACAGCGTGCTGCCACATTATATTATTCGCAGGCAAGCTGTGCTTGGGCTTTGCATTGTGCTTCAACACTTTCTGATGACTCGCGGTTCATACAAAAATCGAGTCTAACTAGCTTTTGCTCATTCGCCTTAGCTTTACCTTCAATTACCTTCCAGTCCCATCCCTTGATAAGTTTTTTTACCGGTTTGAAGTGCTTCGCTTCAGGCAAAGAAGATACCAGCTCAAGGTTTTTTACTTTACCTTCTTCTGTTACATCAAACTTAAAGACACTACATCCACGAACACTTTTCATTGCCATGGCTTTAGGGTAGCGCGGCATCTCCTGCTTTTCTCTTTCCCATATACGCTCTGCATTCTCAGGTGATAAGTGTGTAATTTCAACTGCACCAAAAACATCTACGGCGTGCACATTGAATGACAATAGGGTAAAGACTGATGCTAAAAAGGCATACTTCATTATTCGCTCCTTGAATTTATGCGTATTATCTAAACTTGAAAAACCGTGCTGCGTATACAGTACACGAAAGTAGCCCGACATTTACACGACAGTGTTGTTTTATTGGTTAATTATCTTCTTCGTATAGAAAATCTAACGAATCTAAGAAAATCATAGAGTTTATTTTCCAGATATCTACAGGCTTATAAAAATCGACCTGCCAGTAAATAGCATGCTTTTCAAACTTGTGAAGGTAGTAGAATCGGATAAACGAATCACCAATACGCTCCTTTTTTATAAACTCTTTAGACAAGGGTTTACCAAAACGCTGAGCAATCATTGGCCATTGTTGTGTGATTTGATTTGCCATACCGTCAACTTCAACGGGCGGAAGCGGCCAATAAGGTTTGGCTGTATTTAAGCCTTCTTCAAACTCTCCGGCCACAAAGTGATCAAGTAATCTATCAGAAAATTGGCGTGCTTCTTCTTCAGTCTTAAAGCCTTCTGCAAGTGCTGAAACTGAGAAAAAGAGTGCGATAAAAACAGTAAATAGTTTCAAAGGTTACTCCCTGTAAATGTTTATATTATTGGTAACTAGCTAATGTCGCAGCGCAAAGCGCAGTAAAAACATACCGCAAAAATCTACTGCTGCACAGTGAAAACATCAATCTTAAAATGTGTTACATGTACTATAGGTTTCGCTGTTTTTTTGCGAGATATACAGCAAGTAATAGTGTGGGCGCGATGTTAGCCATAAACAAAGAAAGGCTATACGTCACATCATGTGAACGCAAAAGTACATTTGGCAGGTATGACAGCATCAAAAATACAAAAGGAGATACCAGCACTAGGTGGTTTACGCTAGCTTCAAATTGTTTTGCTAATACGCTGATTAATGCATACGCTATCGCAAGTGGTATTCCGATAGTGATGGTATTAACAAGTGTAAACCCAAAGGTACTAGATAAAGAAACCAGCGGTGTTAACAGCGCTTTGGGAATGGCAATTGCCGCGCCAAAACCAATAATATTTACCGCTAAAAAAGCAAATAAAACGCCCATCAACAAGCTACTTGCATATTTGACAACTGCACTGCTTTTAACAAATTCCATTTTTATACTCCTAAGACGTTATAGCGACAAACGGTACGCGATACTTTGTATTATCATAGCTTGCTTTTTGCCAAATAACTCAAAATAAGACAGGGAAAGACACTGTCCACATTGCCAGTACCGCAACAAAATTGATCGTAAATGCTATGCCACGTAATCGAATACTGGTTCCACATATTTGCACTATGCTGTGAACGACACGGCCAAATACAAATAACCAAGCGAGACTAAGTATAATCGCGCTTATCGGCGTATTCGAGCAGTACAGAATGACACACAAAATATGAAAGAAAACGGGCCATTCAAATTGATTAGAAAGATTGGCACTGATTTTAGGCTGAATGTGTGCAAATGGATTTGAACCATCTGGCCTTGAACCTAAACCCCAAATGGCTGGCGCTCTTGCAATCGTAAGACACCCATAAAGCAAGGTGCACCAGGTAAGGTGCGCATAAACAGGTAGAAGAATGCTATCCATTCGCAACGTTATCCTTATAGCCTAGCTCTAACACAAGCTTAAGCATACATACCTTCTATTAAGTACGTTGTGCATAAGCTTACAACAATGATTAGCATGTTGAGTGTTGCCCTTATAGACCAAGCAGCGCGTTCATATGAAATACCTAATTTACTAAAGGCAATTACAACCAACCCCATCAAACCAAACCAAGGTGTAAAAAAGACAATCGCTTTCAGCTTAACAAGAGACACCGCAACATCATGTAAAGCGCCACTGACAAGAAATGTAACCAACACAGCAAGAGTGTTAGGCAATATTTGATTGAGTGGCCTCATTACATTTCGGGATAAATAATAGCTCCAAATAGGGTTCCAATAGTGCCAAAAAAGCGGGAAAGACTTTGCGCCCAACGCACGGTAAAGCATATTTCTCATTGAATGCTTTGAACCTAGCGGCACCCCAGTGCGTCTTTTTACGTATTGTGAAAGCGTTATTGCACTAGAGTCCATTTTAATAACGTTCCTTTATATCAAACTTTCTTCAATTTTCGAGCGGGTTGTTCACTGTGCTCTTTTGGGCACTGGCTGTTGCAAGCATTTCTAACTTCAAGAAAAGGTTTGGCTGAATAATGCAACCATGTTCTGCTTTTGGTAGTCTTCCATTGATGCATAAAGCCCTAAACCACCAAGTAGTAATGCTACTACGGCATAGCCCAGCATTTTTCTCGCCTTGATTGTCATAATCCTTTCCTTTTTAATGAGTTAAACAAAAATGTACACAAATACCAGCGTGTCTGCACTGGACTGCGACTTAACATTATGTGCTAACACCGTTACTTACATGCATAGCTCAAGCTTTCTCTCTGCTTGGTTCGAAACTTTCATATCGTGGTAGGTCGGCATCCAGATTGTCCCAGTTTGCTTTCGATGAAACAAAATTGTGAGATAAAGGCCTTTCTTCAATGTCGGAATCTAAAATACCAAGGCGTATTCTAAGCTTTGTTGGATTTTCCGTGTTTGAGCTATATATCGGAGAAGCACATTCCGCGCAGAAGTGCCGTAATTTCCCCTTTTTGAATTCGAAATAAGTAAGCTTTTTTTGTGGGTCAAGTACGGTGAAGTCTTCGGTGTTAATGAAACCGTTGGTCGCGTATGCAGTACCACTATTTTTGCGGCATAAGGAGCAGTGACAATGAATAATGCTCTCAATTGGCCCCTTGAGCTCGACGGAGATTGCGCCGCATAGGCAAGAGCCTTGGTACATGTGTAATTCCCTTATGTTGTTTATAAACTAAAAATTGCCTAACGCCTAGCTATGAAGCAGGGCGAAGTGAGTTAGTTAACGTACTATCTTTCTAGTTAAAAACAATAGACTTAATAAAACCCATCTCAATTTGAATTTACTCCAAAAATATAAGCCCTCGTTTTTCCAAAAAATAATGCAAGTACGCAGAAAATCTGCGTTCCAGTGTCCCAACGAACGAAGTGAGAGCATTGATTAGTTGGTTGCACACGTATCGAGAAAGCGTCGTTTTAATCGTTGTCTTCATCGGAGCTAAATATACCTCGGAAAAGTGCGGTAAGTGCACCAGACATTGTGTCTTCAATGAAGTCGTTTTTATGGTCAGTTTTTTTGCGATACTTATTATTCGATTCTTCCATGCGTCTCGATTCAGCGCTGGAGCTTGCGCCATCAAGAAAATCCCTCGCTGCTTTGTCAGAAGTCGATGCACAGCCATTTAAAAAGGTGCACAACAGTAAAGCCGCCACTAATTTAATCTTCATAATATTCTTTTCCTAAAAAGTTTATAACGGCCCGCATAATGGGCAAAGCTATGCAGTAAAAAAAGGACACTTACTAGTCGTTCTTATATGCAAATTGTCAGGTGTTTGTTCGATACATTCAATTTCTTCGATGGCAAATGGTAAGGTTGCTTGGTTTTCGATAGAAGCATCTGGCTTGAATTCTTCGAAAGGACCGAAGGCCTCCACCAACTCTAGTGGTATTTTAAATCCGTTCAACTTTAGCCTTCCTTGTAACATAACTTTTCAATAAAGGATGAAACCGCCCTGTGTGTATGCGTCCCAGTGACCAACGGGAACGACTTAATTTTTTTGTTATGTGCCATTGCTAAAATTACGACCAGTTAACTTTTTAAACAGCGACTGAACTGAATCTTTACCTGTAACGCCGAAATGAATAAACAAAATACCTACCAAAAAGCCTAATACACTTC